>JALOLS010000133.1 GCA_025455865.1 Thermoleophilia bacterium | reverse complement strand
CCTGGACACCGACGGTAGGCACCCGGCATTGGAGGGGGGTGAGAAGGGGGCCGGGCCCACGTCCGGGCCGCCGGGGCCGGGTACGGTGCCCGCATGGCCGGATCGGGCGGGCGCCGGGGGCAGTTCACCGTGATCAGCGCGGCGGGGCGTGAGGTGCGCCTGTCCAACCCGGCCAAGGTGTTCTTCCCCGAGCGCGGATTCACCAAGCTGGACCTCGCCCGCTACTACCTGGAGGTGGCCGACGCGGCGCTCATCCACCTGCGTGAGCGGCCGGGCACGCTCAAGCGCTACGTCGACGGCGCCGCCGGTGAGCCCTTCTTCCAGAAGCGCGTGCCGCCGGGGGCGCCCGAGTGGCTCCAGACCGCGGTGGTGCGCTTCCCCAGCGGCCGGAGCGCACGGGAGCTGGTGGCCGCCGACGCCGCGCATCTGGTCTGGGCGGTCAACCTCGGGGTCATCGACTTCAACCCCTGGCCGGTCCGCCGGGCCGATCTGGACCATCCGGATGAGCTGCGGGTCGACCTCGACCCCACCCCCGGCGTGGCGTTCGCAGACGTGCGAACAGTCGCGCTGGTGGTGCGGTCGGTCCTCGAGGACCACGGGCTGTGCGGATGGCCGAAGACCTCGGGGTCGCGCGGCATCCACGTGAACGTGCGCATCCGGCCCGAGTGGGGGTTCGCCGACGTGCGCCGGGCGGCGCTCGCGCTCGCCCGCGAGGTCGAGCGCCGCGCCGACGGTCGGGCGACCACGCGGTGGTGGAAGGAGGAGCGCCAGGGGGTGTTCGTGGACTACAACCAGAACGCCCGGGACCGCACCGTCGCCTCGGCCTACTCGGTGCGTCCGGTGCCGAGCGCCCGGGTCTCGTGCCCGCTCACCTGGGACGAGGTGGCCGGGGTGGAGCCTGAGGACCTGCGCATGGACACCGTGCCCGCGCGGCTGCGCGCGGTCGGGGACCCGGCCGCGGCCATCGACGCCCACCCGGGGGGCCTGGAGCGGCTGCTGGACCTGGCCGACCGCGACGAGGCCGAGGGCCTGGGCGACGCCCCCTGGCCGCCCCATTTCCCCAAGGGCGAGCGGGAGCCCACCCGCGTCCAGCCCAGCCGCGCCCGCCGTCCCCCGCCCTCGTGAGCCTGCCCCTCTCGCCCCCGCTCGCCCCCCAGCTCGCCCGCGCGGCGGCGGAGATGCCCCGCGGGGAGCGCTGGTCGTATGAGGAGAAGCTCGACGGCTTCCGGGCGCTGGCGTTCGTGGACGGAGGCTCCCTCGAGCTGGTCTCCCGCCACGGGCGGCCCCTCGGGCGCTACTTCCCGGAGCTCCGCCTTCCGCCCGGCCGTTACGTGGCCGACGGCGAGATCGTCGTCCCCGGCGCCGGGGGGGTCCCCGACTTCGAGGCCCTGCAGCAGCGCGTCCACCCCGCCGCCTCCCGCATCGCCCGGCTGGCCCGCGAGACCCCGGCGGCCTTCCGGGCCTTCGACCTGCTGGCCGAGGACGACGAGGTGCTGATCGCGCTCCCCTTCGCCGAGCGCCGGGCGCGCCTGGTGCGGCGCCTCGGCCCGTCCGGTCAGGTGGTCCGCGCGACCCCCGACCCGGCCGTCGCCGAGCGCTGGCTGGCCGAGGCCGAGGGGGTCGTGGCCAAGGACCTCGGCGCCCCCTACCGGCCGGGCGAGCGGCACGGCATGGTGAAGGTCAAGCGCCGGCGCACGCTGGACTGCGTGGTCGCCGGGTACCGGCCGGGCAAGGAGCCCGGCACGGTCGGTGCGCTGATGCTCGGCCTCCACGACCCGGCGGGGACCCTTCGCATCGTCGGCCATGCGTCCGGGTTCACCCGGCAGGCCAAGCGCGACCTGCTGGCCGAGCTGCGGCCCCTGGAGACGGGCGCCCGCGGCAGTGGCGAGCCCAGCCGCTGGTCGCAGGGCCGCGACACCGAGTGGGTCGCCCTGCGCCCCGAGCGGGTCGCCGAGGTCACCTACGACCAGGTGAGCGCCGGCCGGATCCGGCACGGGGCGCGGCTGGTGCGCTGGCGCCCCGACCGCGATCCGGCGAGCTGCCGGCTCGACCAGCTCGGCTGATGCATGAGGTCGCGCGGATGTGGGTACTGACCGGGATGAGCTCCCCGAGGAGGTCATCCTGGCCCGCACCGAGATCGTCCCATCCCCCACTCCGGCGGCGGCCGGGCGCAGTTGCCCGCGCTGCGGCGCCTGGCTCAGCCGCACCAACCCCGGCCCCCGCTGCTACCCCTGCCAGCGCGCCGAGCCCGAGGCGTCGGCGCCCGCGGCGCGGCGCGAGCGCCTGCCCGACGAGGAGATCCTCACGCTGCACCGCGAGCTCGGGAGCACCACGGCCGTCGCGCGGCGGCTCGGGCTCGCCCGGTCCTCGGTCTGGACCGTGCTGAAGCGCGCCGAGCGCAACCGGGCGGCCGCGGGGCCCTCCCCCGCCGCGGCCCCGGCGGGGCGGCCCGGATCCGCGGGGCGCGGCGGGCCGACCGGCGCGGGCGCCCCCGGCGGGTCCCCCGCCCCGCCTACGGGCCGGTCAAAGAAGCCGCCCGACACTCCCGCGGCTGCATCCCACGGATTCGCACCAGGAGCGCCGGGCTTGGTTCTTGGACACGCCCCTAGCGCCGCGGATGCTCCGCCCGGAAGGCCCTGACCCGGGCGGCCAGGTCGCCGAGGCCCCCGGCGTCGGTCGGCAGGTCCCACAGGAGCATCTCCAGGACCTCGGTCTTGGTCGCGCGCAGCCCGTGGTTCTCCCGCAGGCGCGCGACCACCCGGCTGAAGCGGTCGTCGACCGGCTGGCGCACGCGCAGCCCCAGGTTGATCTGCGCCGCATCGGCCGGCAGCGCGGGCCCGGCGGCCGGACGCTCGGATGCCGCCCGCGGAGCGGGCTCGGGGGCCGCAACGGGCGGCCCGGCGTCCGCCGCCTCGACGTCCTCCACCGTCCCGGAGGCCGGCAGGGCGCCCGGCGGGCGCGGGTGACGCGCGGGGATGGGCGGCCGCCGGGAGCGGCCGGCGGCCAGGGAGCGCAGGGCGGCGGCTCCGTCGGGGGCCTGCGGGGCGTCGGCGTCAGGCAATGCAGCCCTCCACGGCTCGTGCGAGGTCCCGGAGCTCGGCGGCGGCCCGCGCGGGGCCCGAGCCCGGGTGGGGATCCTGGGTGAGGGTCATGCGCCGGCGCCGGGTGGGCAGCCACCGGTACTCCGACACCAGGGGCCCCACCACCGCACGGCCCTCGGTCGTCTCGAGCAGCCGGCGGGCCAGGCGACGCTCCTGGGCGCGCCCGCTCACGCGGTTGGGGACCACCATGACGGTGTGCTCGGCGAGCTCGGCCAGCAGATAGTCCAGGCCGTCGATCTCGTTCTCGCTGAGCAGCACGGGCACCACCACCAGGTGCGCGGCGGCGATGGCGCCGTCGCGCAACGGGTTCAGCCCCGGGTGGGTGTCCACCACCACGTAGGGACGCCCCCAGGCCGGCGCCCAGGCCGCCAGGCAGTCGGCCACGGTGCCCGCGTCGAGCGCGTGGGCGGCCAGGTCGACGTGGGAGGGCACCAGGTCCGGACGGAAGCGCTCCCGGCGCGGGCGGGGTGGTGGGGCGTCCGGCCCGCGCTCCAGGTGGTCGAGGATGGTGTTGCGCCGGGGCCGGCGTGGATCGTGGCCCAGCAGGTTCGTGGCCCCGGCCACCTCCCAGTCCAGGTCCACGAGCACGGCGCCGAGCGCGCCGGCCAGGTTGACCGAGAGCGTGGTCTTCCCCACCCCGCCCTTGGCCGAACCGACCGCCACGATCCGCGGCTCTGACTGCCGATCGACGTCCTTCACGCCCGCTCATTCTCCATCACGCGTGCCGGTCCTCCCGCTCGGGGGCATCATTGCAGCCAAGTGGGCGGGCAGGGAGGGGGGCCTGCGCGCAGGCGGCAGCGCAGTGGGCCGCGCAGGCAGGGGCGCGCGCGGGCATCGGCGCCGCGCCGCACGCATGTGCGCGGTCACTCTTGCGGCCGCGTGGACGCGCTCGCGAGCTTGATTGCAAGATTGCTGGATCACCCGAACGCCGGCGACGGGGCCAGGCGGGTACCGCGACACGGCTTGGCCGACCCCCACCGGCATCGTCGGTGCCCACAAGCTCGGACCGCTCCCGCCGACAACCGTGCCGGTCGACCGCGGCGGCCTGCACCGCATGGGCCCCCCGATCGGCCTCATCCCGCAGTGACCGTCCGTGGAACGCCGCGGAGGACGGGCGGGTGCGCAGAGCGCCACCGCCAGCGTGGCCGGGCCGACGCCGCCCCCGCAGGAGCCCGACCGATCATCGTCACGGCCCCGGCCGGCACCCGCCGGCCGGACGGGGCCGGGGGGCATCCGGAGCGCCCGAAGCCATGACTGGGTCTTGACTTCTAAAGACTGGCGGGTGCCGTATCCTGGCATTTGCAGGGAGAACCCCCGCAGGTGCGCGTATCCCGACACGGCCCCTGCGCGTACCCCGACACGGGTGCGGCCGCTACCGGGGCACCCCTTGGTGTTCCCCGCGCACGGCTTCCCGCGTATCCCTGCACGGCTCAGGCGCTACCGGCGCACGGCTTCACCCCGTCGGTGGGCGCCCAGGAGGGCCACGGGGCACCTCACCGGAGGCGCGCCGGCGCAGGAACGCGGGTCGGCGCACGGATGATCACGTGTCTGCGTACGCGCTCACGGGTGCGCGCCCCGGCCGGGCCCGGAAAGGAGTGCCCGGGTACGCGCCCGCGTCGGGCAAGGGGTCTCCGGCTACGCGCCCGGGCCGGCGCCCGGGCGGACTCCGGCCCGGGCGCCGGCCCGGCCGGGGCGCCGAGCCGTGTCCGGGTACGCGACCGAGCCGTGTCCAGGTACGCACCATGCCGTGTCCGGGTACGCGCCGGCCGCGCGGGCCGCTGCCGAGGCGAGGCGTGTCCGGGTACGCGCACGCCGGGAGCGTCCGGGGGCGCCGATAGCCTCGCGCGCGGTGAGGACCGCTCGACCCTCCATCCGGCCCCGGCCCGCATCCGTGCGGGATCCCGCCGACCCGGCGCCGCCCGGGGCAGGAGACGCCGCCCGGGGGTCGAAGTCCCGCCTGACGCCGTCCCGACTCCGGTCATCGCCATCGGCCCCGCACGGGGCCCGCTGAACCAGGAGCGAAGCGTGTCCAAGCACGGCGTCCCGGCCCCTGACGGGCCCCCCTCCTCGGCGGAGCTCCGCCGCATCCTCGCGCGCGTCCCGGCCCAGGCGCCGGCCGAGTCCATCGAGGAGGCCCTCCTGCGCGGGCAGATGCGCCTGTCCGACGTCGACGACCCCACGGCCCTCTCCGGCCCCTGGACCCGATCCGGGGTCCTGGACCTGCTGCCGGAGCCCCGGCCCGGGCGCCGGGACGGCACGGTCGAGACCAACCTGGTCCGCAAGGGCATGTTCGTCGCCGGGCGCGCGGGCCGGCGCCGGTCCGGGGGCGAGCAGATGGTGCTTCGCGTGCTGGCCACCCGCGACCGGCTCGGGGAGATCCGCCGCATCGACGAGGGGCCGCCGCTCACCGAGGTCGAGTTCCAGGTGATGATGGTCATCTGCACGGCCTGGCGCTCGCTCGGCAACCAGTTCGCCGCCACCGTGCCCATCACGCTCTCGATGATCTGCAAGGAGCTCGGCCTGAACTACTCCGGCCGCTCGTTCGCGCGGGTGCGCCAGGCCCTGTCGGCGCTCACCCAGGCCACGTTCGCCGGCGAGGTGTGGGACGTGCGGACCAACGAGATGACCCACATCCGCGAGTTCGGCCTCATCCAGGAGTGGGAGGCGGGCCGCCCCAACGAGCGCGGGCGGCTCGGTGACGTGGGCTCGGTGATGCTGCGCGACTGGCTGCGCCGTCAGCTGGCCGGCGAGCACCAGACCTACTACTCCCGCGAGCTCATGCGCGGCCTGCGCCGTCCGGTGGCCAAGCTGCTCCTGCCCTACCTGGAGTCCGAGCGCTTCGACGCCCCCCCGGGGGTGCACGGGACGCGCGTGAAGACCTGGCCGGTGAACGAGGAGCTGTTCGCCTCGGTCGGGATCACCGACCGCCAGGCCCGCCAGGCGCGCCGCACCCTGGCGCTCGCCGCCCAGGAGATCGTCGAGGTCGGTGAGGGCAGGCGCTGGATCCGCATCGAGGTGGAGCAGGGCGACCGGCGCAACTGGCGGCTGGTCGCCGAGCGCGCCGGGGGGTAGCCCGGGCCGGAAGGCGTGTCGCAGTACGCGGGCGGATCCCGGCCGAGCCACGGCCGCCCGTGTCGCGCCCGGCGGGCGGGGGAGGGGATCCGGGCGTCCGGACGCGCCGGCGCGGGACGCCCCGATCGCCATGCCCCGGGGATCGGGGGCACCGGCCCGGTGCCGAGCTCGCCGCGCCCTCGGCGGGCGGTCGCCGGCCTTCCCCGCCGGGCTCGGCGCCCCGACGCCCGGCATCCATGCGCCGCGGGCGGATCCGGGCCCCGGCCGCCCACGGGGCGGGGGCCGGGGCCCTGCGGGGGAGCCGGGCCCCGGCCGGTGCGGCTTCCGGCCGGTCGGCGGGGGCGGTGAGGGGGGCGGGCCGGTGGCGTGGGCGCGGCCAGGGTCCCCGAGGCTCGGCCGGAGCCTGAGGGCGCTGTTGCGTGGTCGGCCCGGCGGCGCGACGGGCGTTGCGGGCCGGCCGCGGCGGCGGCGGTCCCGGGGAGGAGCGGGGCCCGGCGGGGCGAACCTCGGCGGTGATGGCCGCACCCACCACCCTCACGCTCGCCGAGGCGGCCCTGGTCCTCGGCACCACCAAGAAGGCCCTCGAGCGCCGCGCGGAACGGGGCACCCTCCGCGTGCACCGCGCGGGCGGCGTGCGTATGGTCGACGCCGGGGAGCTCCTGCGCGCGGGGCTCGCCCGGTTGGCCCCGGCGGGCCCGGCGGCGCCCGCCGGCGCCGCGACCGGGGCGCTCATGCACCGGCTGG
>JALOLS010000132.1 GCA_025455865.1 Thermoleophilia bacterium | reverse complement strand
CGCTCATCGCGCTCCGCCTGCGGCGGGAGGATCCCCGTGCCGGGTGGTGGGCCGGAGGGCTCGGCCTCTGCCTGGGCCTCGGGCTCTGGCTGAACCCGGTCGCGTTCTTCCTGCTCATCCCGGCCGCGCTCTGGGCCCTGGCGAGCGGCCGGGGGCGCCTGCGCGCGCTCATCCCCTGGGCCGCCGGCGGCGCGGTGCTGGGCGCGCTCCCGTTCCTGGTCCACCACATCCCCCGGGGCTTCGAGGGCATCACCGGCTACCGCCAGCCGCCGTCGAGCGTGGCCGACCGCCTGGGGGGCCTGTGGGACCCGGTGCTCGGGATGTTCCTGGGCGCCCGCCACATCGGCACCGGCGCGCCCGTGGGCGCGGAGTGGCTCGCGGTCCTGCTCGGCGTCCTGGCCCTGGCCGGCCTGGCCGCGGCGCTCTGGGTGCGCCGGCGCGGCCTGCTCGACCTGGTCCTGCTGCGCGCGAGCCGCCGCGCCCCGGTCGACGTGGTGCTGGTCGCGCTGGTGCTCGCCCTCGCCGGATACGTGGCCTCCTCCTACGGCTGGTACACCGGCGAGCCCCGGTACCTGCAGAGCGTGTACCCCGCGCTCGCGGTCGCGCTGGCCTGGGCGGTTCACGCCTGCGGGCGGTGGGCGGTGCCGGTCGCGGCCGCCGCGCTCACCGCATGGGCCGCGCTCACCGTGGCCGGGATCGACGCCTACCGCGACTCAGGCGGGGGCGGGGGCTTCGCCGAAGGCGTGCTGGTGCGCCCCGAGGACCTCCCGGCGGTCGCCGACGCCCTCGTCGCCCGGGGGGTGCGCACGGCCTACGCGGACTACTGGCTGGCGTACCCGCTGCAGTTCGCCGCCGGGGACGGCCTGCGGGTGGCCGCGACCACCTACATCCGCTTCCCGGAGGACAACCGCGCCGCCGAGGACGACCCCGCCGCGGCCGTCGTCGTGCCGACCGGCCCGCCCGCCGACCGGGTGCAGGCCCTGCTGGGCGCCCGCGGCGCGACGTTCCGGCGCGCCGACGTGCGCGGGATCGCGATCTTCACCCGCATCACCCCACGCACCCCGCCCCGCGCCCTGGGACTTTCGCCCCCGTGGTCGTTCGGGGTCGGCGGATAGGCTCCCCGGTCATGCCCGCGCCGGTCCTCCTCGATGCCACCCCCCTCGCCGGGGCCCACGGCCTGCGCGGCGTGGGCGCGGCGACCCGCGGGCTGGTGGAGGGCCTGGCCGGCCTGCCCCCGGACGAGCGCCCCGACCTGCTCCTGCGCCAGGGCGACCGGGCGCCGGAGGGCTTCGCCGCCCGCACGGTGCGCTGGCCGGGGTGGCCCCTGTACCGCCTGCCCGACCCCTGGCCGCGGCTGCGGGTGGAGCGGGCCGTGCGCGACCTGCGCCCACGCCTGTTCCACGCGACCCAGCCCGCCCTGCTCCCCGCCGGGGTGCCCACGGTGGTGACGCTGTACGACCTCATCCCGGCCTGCCTCCCGAAGCAGTACCTGGCCGGGGCCGGCCGGGCGGCCGAGGCGGCCGCCTACCGGCGGTGGATGGGCCGCCTGCGCGAGGCGCGGCTGGTGCTTGCGATCAGCCGCGAGAGCGCCGAGGACGCCGTGCGCCTGGCCGGGGTGGACCCGGGGCGGGTGCGGGTGGTCCCGCTGGCCGCCCCGGCCGCCGCGGCGCCGGAGGGCGAGACCCCCGACGCCCCCTACGTCCTGGTGACCGGAGGCCTCGAGCCCCACAAGAACCCGGCGCTCCCGGTGTTCGCCCTGGCCCGGACCCGGCCGCCGCTTCGCCTGGTCATGGCCGGGCCCTGGTCACGGCGGCGGGCCGAGCGCCTGGCGCGCCTGGCCACGCGGCTCGGCGTGGCCGACCGCGTGGACCTGCTCGGCTTCGTGGACGCCGCCCGCCTGGCCGCCCTGCGCGCGGGCGCCCGGGCGCTCCTGGTCCCGAGCTTCAAGGAGGGCTTCGGCCTGCCGGTGCTGGAGGGGCTGGCCGCCGGGGTGCCGGTGGTCGCGAGCGACACCCCGGCGCTCCGGGAGGTGGGCGGCGAGGCGGCCCGGTACCTCCCGGCGACCGACGTGGCGGGCTGGGCGGCGGCGATGGAGGGCGCACAGCCGGCCGACGGCGCCGCCGGGCCCGCCCGCGCCGCAGGCTTCACCTGGGCACGCACGGCCGGGGGCGTGCGTGCGGCGTGGCGGGAGGCCCTGGATGGCTGAGCGCCGGCCGCTCGTGCTGGTGGACGGCCGCCTGGAGCGCCGGCGCCGCACCGGGGTGGCCACGGTCATCCGCGAGACCCGTGCGGCCATGGCCGCCGACCCCCCGGCCGACCTGCGGGTGCGCTGGCTCAGCGGCCCCGCGGGGCTCCCGCGGCGCGGCCGCATCACCACCGCGGCCAACCTCGCCCTGGACCTGGTCTGGCTGCACGCGCTCATCCCGCTCGCCGCGTGGCGCCAGAAGGCCGATCTGGTCCACGCGCCGGTGAACTGGACGCCGTGGTGGTGCCCCTGCCCGACGGTGGTCACCGTGCAGGACCTCTCCTTCGAGCGCCTGCCCGACGCCTACCCGGCGGGCTTCCGCCGCTACGCGAGCCTCTTCGCCCGGCGATCCGCCCGCCGCGCGCGCCGGGTCATCGCCACCAGCCAGGCCGGCGCCCGCGACCTGGGGGAGCTCTACCGGGTGCCCCGCGAGCGCATCCGGGTGGTCCCGCTCGGGTGCCGGGTGGACCGCGAGCCCGATCGCGACCGCGAGCCGTTCATCCTGTGCGTGGGCGAGTTCGAGCCGCGCAAGCGCGTGCTCCACCTGCTGGCCGCCCACAAGCGCTACTTCACGAGCGCCCCCACCGACCCGCCGGTCTGCCGGCTGGTGCTGGCCGGCTCGGGCGGGAGCGAGGAGCAGGCGGTGCGCCGGGCCGCCCACCCCGGGGTCGACGTGCTCGGGTTCGTGGACGAGGACGACCTGGCCGAGCTCTACCGGCGGGCGACGCTCTTCGTCTCGGTGTCGGCGTATGAGGGGTTCGGCCTGCCGATCGCCGAGGCCATGGGGCACGGCTGCCCGGTGCTGGTGGCCGCCAACTCCGCCCAGCCCGAGGTGGCCGGCGCGGCCGGCCTGGTGATCGAGGGTGAGGGCGTGGAGGCCATCGAGCGGGCCCTCACCGCCGCGCTCGCCGACCGGGCGGCGCTCGCCGCGCGGGGGCGCGCCGGGCGCGAGCGGGCCGCGGAGCTGGACTGGGCCGGCAGCGCCCGCGGCACCCTGGAGGTCTACCGCGAGGCGCTCTCAGGGTCCCTGTGAGGGTCGCGGTCGACTGCCACATGGTCGCCCAGCCACGGGCGGGCGACGCCGGGAACGCCCGCTACGCGCAGGCGCTGGTGCGCGCGCTCGGGGCCACCGCCGGCCCGCGCGAGGAGGTCGCCGCGCTCATCGCCCACGCGGAGGCCGTGGGCCTCCTGCCCGGAGCGGCGTTCTGCGAGCGGGTGCCCGAGGAGAACGTGCGCCGCCTGGCCCGCGACGCCGCGCGGGCGCTGGCCCGGGCCGGCGCCCGCGCGGCGGTCTTCACCTACGCCGCGCCGCTCCGGAGCCCGTGCCCGGTGGTGCTCGCGGTGCACGACGCCGCCTTCCGCCTGCACCCGGAGTGGTTCTCCCGGCGCGACCTGCGGGTGCTGGAGGCGGTGGTGCCCCGCTCGGCCCGCCGGGCCCGGCTGGTGCTCGCGCTCTCCGAGACCGCGAAGGCCGACACCTGCGCCGCTCTCGGCCTGGACCCGGATCGCGTGCGGGTGGTCATGCCCGCGCCCGACCCGCGCTTCGCCCCCGACCCCACGGCCGCGGGCCGGGTGCGCGACCGGATCGGACTCGACCGCTACGTGCTCGCGGTGGGCGACGTGCACCCGCGCAAGAACCTGGCCGCGCTGGCCGAGGCGGTCCGCCGCCTGGGGGACCCGGCGCTCACCCTGGCCATCGCCGGCCGGCCCGGGCACGGCGGCGCCGACATCCTCGCCCGGGCCGGCGGGGTGTGGCTCGGGCCGGTGGATGACGAGACCCTCGCCGACCTCTACCGGGCCGCGGCGGTGGTCGCCTACCCGTCGCTCTATGAGGGCTTCGGGCTGCCGGTGCTGGAGGCGATGGCCTCGGGCGCCCCGGTGGTGGCCGCCCGCCGCGGGGCCATCCCCGAGGTCGCCGGCGACGCGGGCGTCCTGGTCGACCCCACGCCGGAGGGGATCGCCGAGGGCCTCCGCGCGGCGCTCGAGCCGGCCACCGCCGACCGGCTCCGCGCGGCCGGCCCCCCGCGCGCGGCGCGGTTCACCGAGCGGGCGATGGGCGAGGCCGCCTGGGCCGCCCTGCGGGAGGCCGCCGGGTGAGGATCTCCATGCTCGGCACCCGCGGCATCCCGGCCGCCTACTCGGGCTTCGAGACCGCGGTCGAGCGGCTGGCCGAGCGCTTCAGCGCGGGCGGGCACGAGGTGACGGTCTACTGCCGTCCGCACATGACCGAGCGCCGCGACACCTGGGCGGGCGCCCGCCTGGTGCACCTGCCGACCATTCGCAACAAGTACCTCGACACCCTGGTCCACACCAAGCTCTCGACGCTGCACATGATCACCCGGGCCCGGCCGGACGTGGCGCTCTACTTCATCGCCGGGAACGCCCCCGTCGTGCCGCTCGCCCGCGTGGCCGGCATCCCCGCGATCCTGCAGATCGACGGCCTGGACTCAGAGCGGGCCAAGTGGCCCGGCCCGGCCAAGGCGCTCATCCGCGGCGCCGAGCACCTCGCCCCGGCCGCGGCGACGATCGCGGTGACCGACTCCCGCGCGGTGGCCGAGCGCTATGAGGAGGTCCACGGCCGGCGCCTGGTCTGGATCCCCTACGGCGCCGAGCTCCCCGACCCCGGGACCACCACCTGGTGCGAGCGGCTGGGGGTCGAGCCGGGCCGGTTCGTGCTCTTCGTCGGGCGCCTGGTGCCGGAGAACAACGCCCACCTGCTCATCGAGGCCCACCGGCGCCTGGGCACCGACTGGCCGCTGGTCGTCGTGGGCGACGCGCCCTACGCCGAGGACTACATCGCCGGCCTCAAAGCGGCGGCCGCCCCGGACGTGCGCTTTCCGGGCTATGTCTTCGGCACCGGCTACGCGGAGCTCGTCCACCGTTCGGGCCTCATGTGCGTGCCCACCGAGGTCGGCGGCACCCACCCGGTCATCACCGAGGCCATGGCCGCCGGCGCCCCGCTCATCGTGAGCGACCACCCTCCCAACGTCGAGACCGTCGCCGGCGCGGCGGCCGTCTTCCCCCTGGCCGGCGGGGCCGAGGCCCTGGCCCAGGTGATGGGCGAGCTCATCTCAGACCCCGCCCGGCGCGCCGACCTGGGGGCCCGGGCCGTCGCCGTGGCCGAGGAGCGCTACGGCTGGGATGCGTGCGCCGACCGGTACCTGGCCCTCTGCGGCGCGGTGCTCGGGAGGTGACCGCACGCCTTCGCGCGGCACTCGACCGCTCGGCGGTGCTCGCGGTCCTGCTCGCGCTGGTCCTCCCGGTCTGGCTGCTTGCCTCCTCGGCCGCGGAGCACGGCTTCGATCCCACCACCTGGATCGTCGGCGGGGAGCAGTACCGAGCAGTCGACCGGCTCCCCGCTGATGCGGTGCGAGTGCCCCAGACGGGCTACGACGGTCAGTTCTACTACGCGCTCGCGCAGGACCCGCTGGCCCTCAAGGAGGAAACCCGGACTGCACTCGACAGCCCCGCCTACCGGGCGCAGCGCCTGCTCCTTCCCGGGGTGGCCTACGTCCTCAGCCTCGGAGGCCGACAACCGCTCCTGAACTGGCTCATCCCTTTCATCAACCTCATGGCGATCGGGCTCACAGCGTATGCGGTGGCACGGTTGGCCACGGGGGCGGGCAACCCGGCCTGGATCGGGATCGGGGCGGGCGTGGTCACCGGGGTCATCGCAGCGACGCTTCGGGACCTCACCGAGCCCCTGGCGCTCGCCGCTCTCGCCCTGGGCATCCTCGCCCGGTCGCGAGATCGGCCGGTCCTGTGGGGGGTCGCTGCGGCCGCGGCATGCTTGGGGCGAGAGTCGCTGGCCGTGGCCGTCGTTGCGCTGGTGCTCGTCGATCTGATCAGGCGGAGATGGCGACTCGCGATCTCGGGCGCGTTGGCGCTCATCCCGGCGCTCACCTGGCAGCTCATCCTTCTCGCCCACCTCGGCCAGGCCGGGCCGTCCGGCGCCGGCGAAGGGACCTGGGGCTCCCCGCTGAAGGCCCCGCTCGACTACATCCGGGCGCTTCGGACTTCGGGCGAACTCTGGGCGCCGTATGGGATATGGACGATCGCGTTCATCGCGCTGACCGGGCTGCTCGTCGCCTGGGCGCTGTCCGAGTCGGTCCGCATGGCGAACCCGCTCGGTGTCCCGCTCGCTGCGTTCTCGGCGCTCGCGCTCGTCTACGGGTTCTCCCTTTGGGCCGATGCATGGGCGTTCACGCGCAACCTCTCGGTGGTATGGCTCCTGCTCGTCGCCGTCGCGGCGACGCTCTCGACCGGACGCCTCCGATTCGCCGCGCCGGTCGCGTCTATCGGCCTGACCATCGGCTTCGCGATCGTCGGCGGCGTCCCTCGGACGCCGTGGTGACCCCGGCCGGCCAGGGCCAAGGCGAACAACTCAACGCCGGCGGCATCTCCCGGCGGCGAGTCCTGGTCGGCCTCGCAATGGGGATCCCGATCAGTGCGGCATTCCTCTATCTCGCCACCCGGAGCCTGGACCTCACTCAGGTCCGGGGCGCCCTTGGCTCGGCGGACCCCCTCCTGCTGGCGCTCGCAGCGCTGCTGCTCGTGCCGGTCTATCTCGCCCAGGCCGCAAGGTGGCGACGTATCGCGCGTCGGGAAGCTCAGGCCCCGCTGCCGGTCTTTCTCGAGTTCGTGGTCGCCGGAGTCGCGGTGAACAACGTCG
>JALOLS010000131.1 GCA_025455865.1 Thermoleophilia bacterium | reverse complement strand
CAGGGTCCGGAACATCCCGACGCAGAAGCCGCGGGAGATGCGGTCGAGGCCGCGGCAGTCGATCTGGATGGCCGGGCCGCCGCAGCGGCGGGCGATCTCCTGGCCGGCGCGCCGGCCGGCCCCCCGGCCGTCGAGGCGCGGGCCGAACTCGCGCAGGGTGATCGTGGGCGGCGGGGAGCCGAGGGGGACGAGCGTGGTCACGCGACACCTCCGGCGGACGAGGGCGGGACGTGGCGGCGCGACGTCGGCCCGCCGGTCCGCCGGCCGCTCATCGCGCCCGGCGTCCCTCACGCATGGCCCGCTGGGGCCGCGGTCCGGCAGGGGAGGTCGTCACCGCGTCCCCACCCTACCGAGGGGCCCGGACGCCCCCGGATCCGGATCGCTACGCGGCCGCGGCCAGGGGCTGCATGGCCATGAGCCGGTTGCCGTCGGGGTCGTAGAACTCCAGCAGATAGGCCCCGCCCAGGTCCTCCACCTCGCCCCGCTGGACCTTCTGCTCGGCCAGGTGCTCCTCGAGCGCCCGGATGTCCGGGGTGCGCAGGACCACGGTGGCCCCGCCCTGGTGCGGCGCGGTCGCCAGCTCGCCCTCGAGGGCGAAGTCCAGCTCGCCCACGCGGAACTCGGCCCAGTCGCGGCCCTCCCGGCGCATCAGCTCGAAGCCCAGCACCTCGGTGTAGAAGCGCACCGACCGGTCCATGTTGCAGATCCGGTAGTAGATCGTCTCGACGCCCGAGAAGTGCCCCACGTGCCCCTCCGCTGTTCCCCGCCGGCCGGACGGCGGCGGACCCCGGTGAGGCTAGCCGGGCGGGCACCGTCGCGCGGGCGGCTTGTCCATCCCGCGGGTCGGAGTAGATTGCCGCGGCACCGCGCGGGGACCCCCTCCCCGGAGACCCCTCCGGCGCCCGGGCGGCCGGAAGGACGACGCCCAATTCGCACCCACCCACACCGGGTCGACTAGTTGGCCCAGCGCCGCAAGCGCAGCGAGCGCCTCGAGCGCGTGCTCGGGGTCCCCGGCCTCTGGGCGACGGCCTACGGCAACGTCGGCTCGTCGATCTACTACGCGCTCGGCCTGGTCGCGGCCTACGCCCTCGGGCTCACGCCGCTGGTGTTCATCATCGCCGGCCTCATCTTCGCGGCGACCGCGATCACCTACACCGAGGGCACCACCTCGTTCCCCGAGGCGGGCGGCTCGTCGTCGTTCGCCCGGCACGCGTTCAACGAGGGGGCCGCCTTCGGCGCCGCGTGGGCGCAGATGCTCAACTACATCATCACGATCGCCATCTCGGCGTTCTTCGTGCCCCACTACCTCGCGGTGTTCTGGGAGCCGCTGCGCTCGGGGCCCTGGGACGTGATCGTGGGCATCGGGCTGGTGGCGCTGCTCGCGGTGCTGAACATCGTGGGGATCAAGGAGGCGGCCCGCCTCAACATCCTGCTGGCCGTCCTGGACCTCGCCACGCAGCTCCTGCTGGTGATCATCGGGATCTTCGTGGTCTTCTCCCCCACCACCCTCTGGGACAACGTGATCTGGGGGGTCGCGCCCACGTGGACGGACTTCATCCTCGGCATCACCGTGGCGATGATCGCCTACACCGGGATCGAGACCGTCTCGAACATGGCCGGCGAGGCGCGGGTGCCCGAGAAGACGATCCCGGCCTCCATCCGCGCGGTGGTCATCACGGTGGTCGTGATGTACGCCCTGCTGCCGGCGGTCGCGCTCTCGGCGCTGCCCGTGTCCCTGAACGCGAGCGGCGAGTACGAGACCGAGCTCGGCACCACCTACGCCGCCGACCCCATCCTCGGGATCGTCGACCAGTTCGGCCTCACCGGGTTCACGCTCGACCTGATGCGCGGCTACGTGGGCATCCTGGCCGCGACCATCCTGCTCATCGCGTCCAACGCCGGGGTCATCGGGGTCTCGCGCCTCACCTACTCGATGGGCTTCCACCGGCAGCTGCCCAAGGCCATGCGGCGGCTGCATCCGCGCTTCACCACGCCGTACCTGTCGATCATCCTGTTCTGCGGCGTCGCGGCGCTGGTCATGATCCCCGGGCAGACCGACTTCCTCGGGAACATGTACGCCTACGGCGCCATGCTCTCGTTCACCGTGGCGCACCTGGCGATCATCCGGATGCGCTGGGTGGACCCCCGCGGCCACCGGCCGTTCCGGGGCCGGCCGACGCTGACCGTCCGCGGGCACGAGGTGCCGATGTTCGCCGTGCTCGGGGGGCTCGGCACCTTCGGCGCCTTCCTCGCCACGTTCGTGCTGCGCGCCGACGCGCGCTGGGTCGGCACCGCCTGGATGGTGCTCGGGTTCGTGGGCTACTGGGCCTATCGCCGCAAGATCGGCGTGCCCTGGACCCAGACGGTCACCGCCACCCGCGAGGCGCCCACCATGGAGGTGGACGTCGCCTACACCAACATCCTGGTGCCGGTGGTGGCCGACGAGGTGTCGGAGGAGATGATGGTGACCGCCGGCAAGCTCGCGGCCGACCAGGGCGTGGTGATCGAGGTGATCCACGTCATCGAGGTGCCGGTCAACCTGCCGGTGAACGCCCGCATGCCCCGCGAGGAGCGGGCCGCCGAGGAGCTGCTCCAGCACGCCAAGGCCATCGCCGAGGAGTACGGCGCACAGGTGGTGACCAAGGTGGTGCCCGGCCGGCAGGCCGGGCGGGCCATCATCGAGGAGGCCGCGGCGATCAAGGCCGACGTGATCATGATGGGGGTCGCGGCCAAGCGGCGGATCGGCGAGCGCCTCTTCGGCCGCACCGTGGACTTCGTGCTGCGCAACGCGCCCTGCCGCGTGGTCATCGCCAGCGACCGCGCGCCGGCCGGCCCGGACGCCGCCGCCGCCCTCGGCACCGCGGTCTCCACCCGCCGCGAGCCCCGCGAGTGAGGGGCGTGCCGCGCCCGGGGTGCGCGAGACTCCCGGTGGAAGGCACGCCGTCCCGGAGGAGGTCGTGATGGAGGTCCCCGCCCTCGTCGAGCTCGCCTGCACCCAGGCCGCCGGCACCCTGGGCGGCGCCATGCCGCCCGCGCTGCTCCCGCTCCCCCGCACCCCGGTGACCGCCGAGGTCTGGAGCGGCGAGCGCCACGTGCGCCTGCACGGCGAGGCCATCTACGCCGTCCACAAGGGCGACGGCCGGGCCTGGTGGGCGGTCGTGGTGCACGAGAGCAACCACCTGGAGGCCGGATCGGTCCACCTGGTGGCGCTCGAGGAGATCCGCTGCGAGAACCCCTCAGGCCGCCGGGGGTAGCTCGACCCGGCCCGCGCCGGCCAGCACCCGCACGCGGTCGCCGGTGCGGATGCGGGCGGTGGCCCCGGCCACGTTGGTGACCGCCGGGATCCCCAGCTCGCGCAGCACGATCGAGCCGTGGGAGAGGTCGCCGCCGGTCTCGACCACCACGCCGGCGACCAGGGCGAAGACCGGCACCCACCCGGGGTCGATCGCCCGGGCCACCAGCACGGTGGCCTCGGGCCGGAAGCCGGCCGGCGGCCGCGTGTCGGGCTCCTGCAGCACCCAGGCCCGCCCCTCGGCCCGGCCCGCGGTGAGCCCGATGCCGGCGAGCGGCCCGGTGCCGGCCCGGGCCGCCGGGGCGGGGGGGTCGAAGCGGCGCACCAGGTCCGGGACCGGCTCGGCGGCGAGGGCGGCGATCTCGGCCCGGCGCGCGGCCAGGGCCTGCGGGGTGAGCACCCAGCCCCCGTCCAGGGCGGCCGCCTCGTCCACCGAGAGGTCCCAGACCGCGGCCGGCTCGGGCAGCCGCCCGTCGGCCGCCGCCGCCCGGGCCAGCGCGAGCAGGCGCAGGCGGATGCGCTCGAAGCCCACCATCGCGTCGGCCCGCAGGCGCTCGCGCCCGCGCATCGCGGCGCCCGCCTGCCACCACAGGGGCAGGGTGAGCCGGCCCCGCAGGGTGCGCGGGGGCGCCGGCGGCGCCGGACGCGGCGGGGCGTCCAGGATCGCGAGCACCGGCGCGGGGTCCTCGCGGAACCGGGGCCGGGCCACGTCGCTCTCATAGACCCCCCGGTGGCCGTGCCGGGCGAGCCACCCCCGCCAGGCCGCCGCCCGGGCCGGGGTGCCCGCCGGCGCGGCGCGCACGGCCGCCAGGTCGTCGAGCATCGCGGTCGCCGCGGTGCGCTGGCGGGCGGCGTGCTCCTGCAGGGTCCCCGCGCGGCGCAAGAGCGCCACCGGGGCGCTCATCGCGCCGGTGAGGGCCGACATCTCGTGCACCAGCGCCACGTGCTGCCAGCGCAGGGTGGCGAGCACCGCGCCGAACGTGGCTCCGGGGTCGGCCGTGCGCGCGAGCATCTCGCGGGCGGCCCGGCGGCTCGCGCCGGCCGCGCGGGCCTGGGCCAGCCCGAGGCGGGCGAGCACCGGCGCCTTGGCCACCACACGCACCGGGCGCAGGCCCACGGGCCGGTCCGCCGCCCCGCCCAGCGAGTCGGTGACCAGGCGCGTGGGGAGCCCCCAGGTGCGGGCGAGGTCCTCCAGCAGCGAGAGGTTCATCATCGGCCGGCCCTGCACCACCTCGACCAGGGGCCGCCCCGCCGGCAGGTCGGCGTCGAAGGCGCGGAACCACCCGAGCAGGTCCGGCGAGGACGAGGCGATGAGGGTCGCCATGAGCCGGGAGGGGAGCGGCGGCAGGATCTCCTTGTGGTTGGCGATCGTGAAGGCCTCGTTGCGCCGGGTCGGCCGGGTCACCGGGCGCGCCTGCACCAGCCAGCAGCGCCGCCCGTCGTCGGCCCACTCGACGTCCCAGTCGCCCGGGCCGAGCGCCCGGCGCACCGCCCGGAGCAGGCGCTGCAGGCGGCGGGCCCAGCCGGCCCGGGCGGTCGGCCGCTCCAGGCGCTCGATGCGGGCGAGCTCCAGCCGCCGGCCGGGCTCCGCGCCGCCCACGAGGCGGTCGGCGAGGCCCGGGGCCCAGTTGACCAGGTCGTCCTGGTGGTCGCGCTCCGAGAACGCGACACCGGCGGTCCGCGCCCGCACCATCCGCATGATCAGCACGTCGCGCCGGGCGACGCCCGCCCCGGAGGCGAGCACCGCGGCGATCGCCGCGCCCAGGGCCGCGGGGTCGCCCGCATCCACGCCGAGGACCGACCGGAAGCGCCCGGCCATGCTCTCCGCCGCGCCGTCCTCGGCCGAGAACGCCGAGCGCACCGCGACCGGGCCCCGCCCGCCCAGGAGCCCGAGCGCCGCGGCCAGGTGCTCCGGGGGCAGGCCGTCCGCCACGCGCACGGCCTGGTCGGGCACCACCACGCCGGCCGGGACGGGGAGCCCCGCCCGCGCCGCGCGGTCGAGCAGGGCCGCCTTCGGGCCCGCCCCGGCCCGGGCCACGGCCCCGGTGCCGAGCCGGACGGGCCTCACGGGAGCGCGAGGCCGGCGGCGAGCCCGGCCACCACGTGGGCGTAGTGCGCCGGGGCGTCCAGCATGGGGAAGTGGTCCCACTCGGGCACCACCACCAGCCGCGCATCCGGCAGCAGCGGCAGCACGTCGGCCGCCTGGCCCGGCGCCAGCACGCGGTCCCGCCCGCCCCAGAGCACCACCGAGGGCATCCGCACCGGGCCGAGCGCGCCGAACCACCCGGGGGTGATCAGGTCGAACATCGGCGAGAAGGCCGCGCAGCGGGCGTAGCCGTCCTGGAAGCGCTCAAGGTCGGCCGGCGGCACCGGCCCGGCGAACACCCGCCGGGCGAGCAGGGGCCGCGAGCGGGGCGATGCGGCCAGGCGCCGCGCGGCCTCGCGGACGGCGGGCCGGGCCATGACCCGCGGGAACCAGCGCCGCTCCAGCCGGGGCCCGACCGGGGCGTGCAGGATGAGGCCGTCCATGAGCTCCGGCGCGCGCTGCACGAGGTCCAGCGCGAGGCTCCCGCCGATGCCGTGACCGAGCACCACCCGCGGCCGGGGGGTGGCGGCCACCGCCTCGCCCAGCCGGTCGGCGAGGTCGGCCAGCACGACCACCGCGGGGTCCCAGGGGGTGCCGCCGAAGCCGGGCAGGGTCACCGCCCGCAGGGCGACGCCGGGGGGCATGTGGGCGGGCAGGCGCCCGAAGCGGAACGCCCCGCCGCCGTTCCCGTGGACGGCGACGAGGTGCACCTGCCCGGTCACACGTCCCGGTGCGGCACCCGGCCGAGGTCCGGGTGGTCCCCCGCATGGGTGCCACGGTGCTCCCAGACCACCCGGCCGCCCTCCAGGGCGACCAGCGTCGGGAGGGTCCAGGCGTCGCCCACCTTGCGCCCGACGCCGTTGCCCTTGGCGACCGCGCGCACCGCGGCCAGGCAGGATCGCGGCCCGAACATCTCCAGGCCGCCACCGCGGGGGACGCCGAAGGCCAGGTAGAGCCGGCCCTCGGGGTCGGCCACCGCCCGGGCGGTGGGCCACAGGCGCGCGATCAGCTCGTCGCCGTCGGCCACCGTGCCCTGGTGGACCAGGATCACCCGGGGGAAGCCCGGCCGCCGGGCCGCGGCCCGGCGCAGGTCGCCGATCAGCTCGCGGCAGAAGCAGCAGCCGGCGTGGCGCAGGAACGCCATCAGGGTGGGCCCGTCCGGGTCGAGCTGGTCGCCCAGGGTCCCCGGCTCGAGGTTGCGCCCCTGCACCGGCCAGGAGAGGGCCGGGATGCCGGGGGGTGCGGTCGTGGCGTCGGTGGTCAACGAACCTCCTTGTGACCGCCAATGGTGCCCGTTGGCGGGGCACACGTGCCCCGCCAACGGTCGGCCCCCGGGCTCACCGCCCCCGGCCGGCGCTCAGGGACGGCCGGATGCCCGACCGCGGCCGGCCCCGAGCACCCCGGAGGTCGCCCAGGCCGCCGCCGCCCGGCGATCCGCGACCCCGACGGTGCGGAAGGCGCTCGTGAGGTGCCCCTTCACCGTCCGCACGCCGATGCCGAGCCGGGCTGCGATCTCCCGGTTGGCGAGCCCGGCGGCGGCCAGCCCGAGCACCTCCCGCTCCCGCTCGGTGAGCTCGGCGGCCG
>JALOLS010000041.1 GCA_025455865.1 Thermoleophilia bacterium | reverse complement strand
GGAGCCCTACCTCGGCCTGCGCTACCCGGCGAGCGACATCCCGGCCCAGGCGCGCGCCCTGTACCTGCGCAACCGGCTGCGGATCATCCCGGACGCCCACTACGTGCCGGTGCCGCTCCTGCCCGGGCCGGGCGCGGGGTCCGAGCCGCTCGACCTCTCCGACGCGGTGCTCAGGAGCGTCTCGCCGGTGCACCTGGAGTACCTGGCCAACATGGGCGTGCGGGCCTCCATGTCGGTGTCGGTCGTGCGCGAGGGGCGCCTGTGGGGCCTCGTCGCCTGCCACCACCGCACCCCCCGGCGCCTGCCGGCCGCCGAGCGGGCGGCCGCCCTGCTCCTGGCCGGGGTGCTGGCCGCCCGGGTGGGGGACGTCGAGGCCCGCGAGGACCGCCGGGCCGAGGAGCCGGCCCGCGATGCGTTCCTCGACCTGCTCGCGCGGGTCGACCGGGCGCCCTCGGTGGCCGACGCGCTCCTGGCCGATCCGGCCGGGCTCCTTCGCGTCGCGGGCGCCGGCGGGGCCCTGGTCGCGGTCGAGGGCCGCCGCGAGGGGGTCGGCGAGGTGCCGGCGCCGGCCGACCTCGACGTGCTCCTCGGCTGGCTCGCCGAGGTCGAGGAGCCCGTGGTGGTGACCGAGCGCCTCACCGAGATCGCGCCCGTGCCGGGGGCCCGCGAGACCGCGAGCGGGCTGCTGGCGGTGTCGCTCCGTCCCGCCGACCCGGGGTGGGTGTGCTGGTTCCGCCCCGAGGTGGTGCGGCAGGTCGACTGGGCCGGCGACCCCCACAAGGCGGCGGAGCCCGGCGACGAGGGGGGTCGGCTCTCGCCGCGGCGCTCCTTCGCGCTCTGGCGCGAGACCGTGCGGGGGCGCGCCCGCCCCTGGCGCGCCGCCGAGGTGGACCTGGCCTGGGAGGTGCGCTGGGCCCTCTCGGCCGCCGCCACCCGTCATGCCCAGGCCCGGGCCGAGGCGGCGCTGCGGGCCCGCAACGCCGAGCTTGCCGCCCTCACCGCCGCGCTCGAGCGCTCCAACCGGGACCTCGCCACGTTCGCGGCGGCGGTGTCCCACGACCTCCGCGCGCCCCTGCGGGCCATCACGTCGTTCGCGGAGGTCCTGCGCCGGCGCCTGCACGGCGCCGGCGACCCCTCGGTGGAGGAGGCGCTGGCGAGCATCGACGCCTCCGCCGGGCGGATGCGCCAGATGATCGACGGGCTCCTGGAGTGGTCGGCCATCGGCCGCGAGGAGCCCGCGGCCCGCGTGGCCGACCCCGGGGCGGTGCTCGACGAGGTCCTGGGCGACCTCGCCCCGCTCCTGGAGGAGGCCGGCGCGCGGGTCGAGCGGGGCGCGCTGCCCGACCGGGTCGCGATGGGCCCGGTGGAGCTGCGCCGGCTCCTGCAGAACCTCGTGGAGAACGCCGTCCGCTACCGCTCCGACGCCCCGGTGCGGATCCGCGTCGGCGCCGAGGCGGTGCCGGGGGCCTGGGATCTGTGGGTGGCCGACACCGGGATCGGCATCCCCGAGGGGTCCCGCGAGCGGGTCTTCGAGATCTTCCGCCGGGCGGCCCCCGGGCGCGACGGCGGCATCGGCCTCGGCCTGGCCGTCTGCCGGCGCATCGTCGAGCGCAACGGCGGCCGGATCCGGGCCGAGGCCGCCCCGGGCGGCGGCGCCCTCATCCGCTTCTCGGTGCCGCGCGCGTGACCTCGCGGGCGGGCCCGACCGGCGGCGAGGGGATCCGCGTCCTGCTGGTCGAGGACGACGACACCGACGCGCGCCTGGCCGAGCTCGCCCTCGACGACGAGCGGGTGGGGGCGTTCACCATGCGCCGGGCGGCGTCGCTGCGCCGCGCCCTGGAGATGCTGGCGGTCGAGCCGTACGACCTGGTGCTGCTCGACCTCGGCCTGCCCGACGCCGGCGAGCTCGACGGGGTCGGCGCGCTCGCCCGGATCGAGGACGCCCCGCCCATCGTGGTCCTCACCGGCCGCGGGGAGCACGACCTCGCGGTGGCGGCCATCCGGGCCGGCGCCCAGGACTTCGTGGTCAAGGGCGAGCCCGACCGCAACCCGCTCGCCCGGGCGGTCGGGCATGCGCTGGAGCGCGAGTGGGCCGCCCGTCGCCAGCGCGACCGCGACCAGGGCTACTACGAGGTCATGGCCGAGCCGGCCGGGACCCGGGTGTCGGCCCGGCTGCTCGACGCCGCCCCGCTGCGGGAGGCCGCCCCGGAGGCGTTCGCCGCGCTGCTCGCCCGCTACGACGAGGTGCTGGCCGCCGCGTGGCGCCGGCGCCGGTTCGACGTGCAGGAGGACGTGAGCGGGCCCCTGCGGTCGATCGCCGAGCGCCTGTGCAGCCTGGCCGCCGGCCCGCGCGACGCGGTCGACCTGCACCGCGACGCGCTCGCCGCCCAGCCGGCCGAGCGGCCGCCGGCCGCCGCCCGCGGCTTCACCGACGAGGCCCGCTACGTGCTCCTGGAGCTCATGGGGATGCTGGCCGAGGGCTACCGGCGAAGCTCATGGCGGCGCGCCTGAGGCAGGCCGGCCGGCGGCGTCGCGCCCGCCCGGTCCCCCCGGGGCCACGCCGCTCGCCGTGACCGGCGGCCGCGGCCGCCCTCAAGCGCCGCGGCCCCCCGGCCGACCCCATGGCCACCGGACGGGCGGCGGCGGGAGGGGCGGCGATGGCCGAGGCGGCGCGAGGTGATGAGGAGGGGGCGGCCCGGGCGCTCGGGCGGCTCGCGCGCTGGTGCGCCCGCCGGCGGTGGTGGGTGGTCGGGGCCTGGGCGCTCGCCCTCCTCGGCCTGGTGGCCGCCGGCCGCCTGGCCGGCGGGGCGCCGAGCGCGGACATGTCGGTGCCGGGCCTCCCGGCGGCCCAGGGCGCCGCCGTGCTCGCCCGCGCGTTCCCGGCGCAGGGGGGCGCATCGGGTCAGGTGGTGGTGCAGGCGCCCGCCGGCACCCTCCTCGCGCCGGCCCGCCGGGCCGCCCTGGCCCGGGCCGTGGCCCGCCTGGAGGCCGTGCCCGGGATCGCGGCGGTGGGGAGCCCCACCGCCCCGGGATCGCTCGCCCCGGACGGCCGGACCGCGACCGTGGCGATCCGGTGGTCCACCCCGGCCCAGGACCTCGGATCGGCCGACCTCGCCGCGGTCGACCGGGCGCTCGCCCCGCTGCGGGCCGCCGGCCTGCAGACCGCGACCGCCGGCGCCCCGGCCGAGCAGGCCGAGTCCGGGGGCGGCGACTGGTCCGAGGCCGTGGGCCTCGCGGCCGCCGTGGTCATCCTGCTGCTCGCCTTCGGCTCGGTCGTCGCGATGGCGCTGCCGGTGGTGAACGCCCTGTGGGCGCTCGGGACCGCCCTGGCCCTGCTCACCGTGCTCGAGTCGCTGACCGACGTCAGCACGGTCGCGCGCACCCTGGCCACGATGATCGGCCTGGGGGTGGGGATCGACTACGGCCTGTTCGTGGTCACCCGCTTCCGCGAGCGGCTGGCCGAGGGGCTCGGGGTGGTCGACGCGGTCGGCCGCGCCGGGGCGACCGCGGGGCGGGCGGTGCTCATGGCGGGGTGCACCGTCGCGGTGGCCGTGCTCGGGCTCGGCGCCGCCGGGATCCCCTTCGTCACCCGGCTCGGCCAGGCCGCCGCCGTGGCCGTCGCGGTCGCGGTCGCGAGCGCCCTGACGCTGCTCCCGGCCGCCCTGGCGATCGCCGGCCACGGGATCGACCGGCTGCGCGTGCCGTTCGTGCGCGGGCCCCGCCCGGTCCGCCTGGACGGTCCGGACGCCCACGGCTGGGCCCGCTGGGCGATGGCGGTGGCGCGCCGGCCGTGGGCCGCCCTGGCCGCGTCGCTCACCGTGCTGCTGATCCTGGCCCTGCCGGTCCTCTGGCTGCGGCTGGGGCAGGTCGACGCCGGCTCCGACCCGCCCGGCTCCACCACCCGCGAGGCCTACGACATGATCGCCGGGGCCTTCGGGCCCGGGGCCAACGGCCCGGTGGAGGTGGTCCTGGAGGGCGCGCGGGGCCCCGCCCCGGGCCTGCGTGCCGCCGCCGCGGTGGCCCGCGACCCGGGCGTGGCCGCCGTCCTGCCGCCGCGGGTCGCGCCGGCCGGCGGGGTCACGCTCGTCACGGTCATCCCGCGGACCGCGCCGACCGACCCCGCCACCGCCGACCTCGTGCGCCGGCTGGGGGCCGAGGCCGCCCGGGCCGCCGGGCCCGGCGTGCGCGCCCAGGCGACCGGGGCGAGCGCGGGCATGATCGACCTCTCCGACCGGGTCGCCGCGCGCCTGCCCTGGTTCATCCTGGCCGTGGTCGCGATCTCGTTCGTGCTGCTCGCGGTGGAGTTCCGCTCGCTGCTGGTCCCGCTCAAGGCCGCGGTGATGAACGTGCTCTCGATCGGGGCGGCCTACGGCGTGGTCGTCGCGGTCTTCCAGTGGGGCTGGGGGCGCTCGCTCATCGGCGTGCCCGAGGCCGTGGCCATCGAGGCCTGGGTCCCGATGATGATGTTCGCGATCCTCTTCGGGCTGTCGATGGACTACGAGGTGTTCCTGCTCTCGCGCATCCGCGAGGAGTGGCTCGCCACCGGCGACGGGCACCGGTCGGTGGCCGTGGGCCTGGCCGCGACCGCCCGGGTCATCTCCGCGGCCGCGCTCATCATGGCCAGCGTGTTCCTGGCCTTCGTGGCCACGGACGAGGTGGTGGTGAAGATGCTCGGGCTCGGGCTGGCCACCGCGGTCCTGGTCGACGCGACGGTGGTGCGCCTGGTGCTGGTGCCGGCCACGATGGTGCTGCTGGGCGACGCCAACTGGTGGCTCCCGCGCCCGGTGGCCCGCCTGATCGACCGCCGGCGGGCCCGCCGCGCGGCCGGCGTCGCGGTCAGCTGACCGCGAGCACGACCTTGCCGACCGGCGCGTCCTGGTCCATCACCCGGTGGGCCTCGGCGGCCGCGGCGAGCGGCATCACGCGGTCGACCACCGGCGTCAGGCGGCCGTCGGCGAGCCGGGGGAGCCCCCAGGCGGCGAAGTCGGCCACGATCTCGGCCTTCTCGGCCGGCGTGCGCCCGCGCAGCGTCGACCCGATCACCGTGGCCTGGAGCGTGAGCAGGGCGCCCAGGTCCACCTCGGCCCGCCGCCCGGCCACCAGCCCGGTGAGGATGATGCGTCCGCCGCGGGCGAGCGCCCGGAGGTTCTCCTCCCAGTAGGCGGCCCCGACCAGGTCGACGATGACCTCGGCCCCGCGCCCGCCGGTGGCCGCCCGCACGGCGTCGGCGAACCGCCCGTCGGGGGCCGGCAGCGGCTCGGCGCCGTACCGGGCGGCCGCCTGCGCCCGGGCCGCGTCGCGCGAGGTGCCCAGGCACCGGGCCCCGAGCTCACGGGCGACCTGGGCGGCGGCGGTGCCGACGCCGCTCGCGACGGCGTGCACCAGCGCGGTCTGCCCGGCCTCCAGGCGCCCGAGCCGGCGCAGCGCCTGCCACGCGGTCAGGAAGGCCTCGGGCGTGGCCGCCGCCTCGGCCCACCCGAACCCCTCCGGCACCGGCATGAGCTGCCCCACCGGCGCGGTCACCAGCTCGGCGTAGCCGCCCCCGCCGAGCAGGGCCATGACCCGGTCGCCCTCCCGCACGCCGCCGGCGCCCGGACCGAGCGCCACCACCTCGCCGGCCGCCTCCAGGCCGAGGGTGTCCGGGGCCCCGGGGGGCGGGGGGTAGCGCCCCGCCCGCTGCATCAGGTCCGCGCGGTTGACCGCGGTCGCCCGCACCCGGATCAGCGCCTCGCCGGGCCCGGGCGCCGGGTCGGGCGCCTCGCCCAGCGCGAGCACCTCGGGCCCGCCGGGGCCCGAGGCGACGACGGCCCTCACCGCCGCTCCAGGTACGCCTTCGTGTTGGCCTGGCGCTCGGCGAAGGTGCGCTCGAGCATCCGGTGCACGATCAGCCGGTCGGCCAGGGCGCCCAGCGGGCCGAGCGGCAGGCGGTACTCGACCCGGTCGGTCATCCGGGCCCGGTCCGGCCCCAGGGGGTCGAAGCGGTGCTCGTGGCGCCAGGCGGCGAACGGCGATCGCAGGGCGACGTCGACCAGCAGGCGGTCCGGCACGATCTCGTCGGCGCGGATGTGCCAGCCCTGGGCGACCGGCATGGGGGGCTGGCGGACCTTCAGGCGCACCTCGGCGCCCTCGACCAGGGGGAACTCGCCCTCGATCGCCAGGAACCGGGCGCCGGCGGGGGAGATCAGCGGGGCGTTGCGGGTGTCCAGGTGGAAGTGGAAGAGCACCGACGCGGGGACGTCGATCTCCACCGAGCGCTCGATGACGGCCATGCCGAGAGGGTAGGCCGGGCGGGGCGGCGGGGCGAGGGGGAACCGCCGCCCGCCGCCCCGCCGCCGGGTCCTACTCCCAGGTCAGCATGAGCGGCGTCAGGGGGTTCACGTCGGCCGGATGCCGGGGGCGCACCCGCGCCGCGTAGGCCATGCGGCCGCTCTTGGTGAGGGGGATGCGCGCGACGAAGCGCTCCTCGCCGCCCTCGCGGCCGGCGTGCTCGGCCACCACGACGCTCCCGAGGTCCGGGTCGCCGCCCACCGACGTCGGCCCGTAGGCCACCTCGGCCACCACGTCGGCCGGGGTCAGCGGGTCCAGGCGGGCCCAGAGGCCCACCTCGAGCGTCTCGCCCACCTTGACGCCGCCCTCGCCGCCGTCCTCGCCGCGCACCGTGACCCGGGGCCACGCCTGCTCGACCCGTGCCCGCCAGGCCGCCAGGTCGCGCGCGCCGCGGAAGCCGTCGCCGGCCAGGCGCTGCCCGCCGAGGTGCGCGGGCAGGTAGCAGCGCTCGGTGTACTCGCGCACCATGCGGTGGGTGTTGAAGACCGCGCCGACCCGGCGGATGCAGGCCTTCTGCATCCCGACCCACTCGCGCGGCACCCCGCCCCGGTCGCGCCGGTAGAACGTCGGCACGATCTCCTGCTCGAGCAGCGAGAAGAGCGCGTCGCACTCGATCGCGTCCTGCTCCTCGGGATCGGCGTAGACCTCGCCGCTGCCGATCGCCCAGCCCAGGGAGGGGTCGTAGCCCTCCACCCACCAGCCGTCCAGCACCGAGACGTTGATGGTCCCGTTGCACGCGGCCTTCATGCCGCTGGTGCCGGAGGCCTCCATCGGCCGGCGCGGGGCGTTCAGCCACACGTCGCAGCCCTGGACGAGGTAGCGGGCGACGGCCATGTCGTAGTCCTCCAGGAACGCCACCCGGCCGGCCACGCGGGCGTCCTGGGCCACATGGGCCACCGACTTGATGAGCTCCTTGCCCGGCACGTCCTGGGGGTGGGCCTTGCCCGCGAAGATGATCTGGACCGGGCGGTCCTCGTCGCCGAGCAGCGCGAGCAGCCGCTCCGGCTGGCGGAAGAGCAGGTCGGCCCGCTTGTAGGTGGCGAAGCGCCGCGCGAAGCCGATGGTCAGCGTGTCGGGGGAGAGCGCCTCCTCCGCCGCCCGCAGGGCCGCCCGGCTCGCCCCCCGCCGCTCGCGCTGGGCGCGCAGGCGCTCGCGGGCGAAGAACACCAGGCGCTCGCGCCGGCGCTCGGTCACCCGCCACAGCTCGCCCGGGGGGATCTGCTCGGCCCGCTCCCACAGGCTCTGGTCGTGGGGACGCTCGATGAACGCCGGCCCGATGTAGCGGTCGAACAGGTCGGCCATCTCGCGGGAGAGCCAGGTGCGGGTGTGGATGCCGTTGGTGATCGAGGTGATCGGCACCTCGTCGACCCCGAGCCCCGGCCACAGGTGCCGCCACATGCGGCGCGAGGTGTCGCCGTGGAGCGCGCTCACCCCGTTGGCGAAGTCCGCGGTGCGAAGCGCGAGCACCGTCATGCCGAACTCGCGATGGTCCTGGCCGGGCTGCTGGCCGAGCGCCTCGAGGGCGTCCCAGCCCAGGCCGACGTCGTTGGCCAGGGGCTCCATGTAGCGGCGCACCAGGTCCGGGTCGAAGACCTCGTTGCCGGCCGGGACCGGGGTGTGGGTGGTGAACACGGTGCTCGCGTTCACCGCCTCGCGCGCCTCGGGGAACGTGAGGCCCTCCTGCTGCATGAGCAGGCGGATGCGCTCCAGGGCGAGGAACGCCGAGTGGCCCTCGTTCATGTGGCACACGGTGGGGTGGATGCCGAGCGCCTCGAGCGCCCGGATGCCGCCCACCCCGAGCAGGACCTCCTGGCGGATCCGCATGTCCCGGTCGCCGCCGTAGAGCGTCCCGGTGATCTCGCGGGCCCGCGGGGAGTTCTCCTGGACGTTGGAGTCGAGCAGGTACAGGGGGATCCGCCCCACCTGCGCCCGCCACACCCGCGCCGCGACCGGCTCGCCCCCGAGGTCGATCTCGATCCGCACGGCCCGGCCGTCCCGGCCCCGCACCAGCTCGACCGGGGCGGTGAACCAGTCGTTGGGCGGATAGGCCTCCTGCTGCCAGCCGTCGAGGTTCAGGGCCTGGTGGAAGTAGCCCTGGGCGTAGAGCAGCCCCACCCCGACCAGCGGGATGCCGAGGTCGGAGGAGCTCTTCAGGTGGTCGCCGGCCAGCACGCCGAGGCCGCCGGCGTAGAGCGGCAGCGCCACGTCGAGCCCGAACTCCAGGCTGAAGTAGGCGACCCGCATGGCCTCGGCCTCGGGATGGGCGTCGGGGTACCAGCCGTCGGAGGCGACGTAGATCGCCATCTGGTCGTGGACCCGCTGGACCGCGGCCACGAAGCTCTCGTCCCGGGCGGCGGACTCGAGCACCGACTGCGGGAGGCTGCCGAGCATCGCCACCGGGTTGCGGTTGGACGCCTCCCAGCCCTCGGGCGAGAGCCGGATGAACAGCTCCACCGCCCGCAGGTTCCATGAGTACCAGAGGTTCCTGGCGATCTCCCCGAGGGGGGCGAGCTCCTCGGGGATGTTGGGCAGCACCTCTAGGCGGCGAACCTTCACGCTTCTCCTCCGGTCACGGTCTGGTCGCGCCCGACCCGGCGCCCCCCGGCGCGGGGGGCAATCTACTCACCGCTGGGCGTCGCGGAGCGGACCGCCGGACCGCGGCGGCGGTCCCAGCGGCTCCCACCACACCTCGCGCACGCCCCAGGCGTAGACGCTGGACACGCCCAGGGCGCGGACGACCCCGAGGTTGAGGTCGATCTTGCGCCCGGCGATGAACGGCCCGGAGTCGCGGCGGACGGCGATGACGCAGCGCCCGCCGTCGGTGCAGACCCGGATGCGGTGGCCGCAGGGCACCAGCGGCGTGGCGACCGACAGGTGGCGGTCGCGGAGGCGGGGCGCGCCCTGGCAGCCCTGGGTGGAGGTGGTGTCCGCCGCGCGGTAGGCCGAGGCGGTGACCCATCCGGCGCCGGCGTTCGCGGCGGCGCCGGGCGGGGCGCTCGTGCCGAGGGCGGGCAGCGAGGCGGGCATGGCGGCCGCGGCGGGCATGGCGGCGGCCAGGAGGCCGACGGCGGCTGCGAGCGCGGTCGCGGCCGCCATGCGGGCATGTCGGGGGGTCACGCCTACGTCTGCCGTCACGGGCATCCTCCCTGCTCGGGCGACCCGCCCCCGCCGGCCCGAGCACGCGCCCGGGCGCGCGCTTGCGCGCCCCGGAGGGCCGGGACGATGGCCGGTGCGGGCGGCACGTGACCGGCGGGGGCGGGATCGCCCCCGGCGCGCGGCGCCCCACGATGGGGGGCGGGGGCCGCGCACGACAGGCCGGACACGGCACGAGGCCGCCGCTCGGTGTCGTGTGGAGGCGGCACCATAGCCTGCCCGGCCGGGGGTTCCAAGCGAACGGCGGGTCAGGTTACGACCGTCCGCAGGGATCCGCGTGCGGACGGCGAAGGGCGGGCGGCTCCCGGCCTCAGGCGGTGCGCCGCAGCACCAGGACCCCGGGCCCGGGGAGCGGGGTCACGTCGCCGGGTCCGAGGCCCCGGCTGCCGGCCCGCACCGTGGGGTCGGCGGAGGAGATCTGCACCGTCCAGCGCCGTCCGAAGCGCTCGGGCGGGGCCATCAGGGCGTGGTCGCGCACGTCGCCGTTGATCGCGACCAGGAACGTGTCGTCGCGGATCGGCTCGCCGTCGGGTCCGATCCCGGGCATCGCGTCGCCGTTGAGGACGAATGCCACCGTCCGCCGGGCCGGGTCGTGCCAGTCGGCGTCGAGCATGGGCCGCCCGTCCTCGCGCAGCCAGGAGATGTCGGCCAGCCCGCGCGGGCCGCCGGGCCCCCCGTCGAAGAAGTGCCGGCGGCGGAAGACCGGGTGGGCCCGGCGCAGGGAGATCAGGCGGCGCACGAACCCCGCGAGCGCGCGCCGGTCGTCGTCGACGTCCCAGTCCAGCCAGGAGAGCGCGTTGTCCTGGCAGTAGGTGTTGTTGTTGCCCCGCTGGGTGCGGCCGACCTCGTCGCCGGCCAGGAGCATCGGCACCCCCTGCGAGAGCAGCAGGGTGGCGAGCATCGCCCGGGCCCGGCGCCCGCGCAGCGCGAGCACGTCCGGGTCGTCGGTGGGGCCCTCGACCCCGGCGTTGGACGAGCGGTTGTCGTCGGTCCCGTCCCGGTTGCCCTCGCCGTTGGCCTCGTTGTGCTTGTGCTCGTAGCTGGTGAGGTCGGCGAGGGTGAACCCGTCGTGGCAGGTGACGAAGTTCACCGATGCCAGCGGCCGGCGGCCGTCGTCGCCGTACAGGTCGCTCGAGCCGGTCAGCCGGGTGCCCAGCTCACCCACCCCCCAGGAGGTCCCCCGCCAGAAGTCGCGCACGGCGTCGCGGTACTTGCCGTTCCACTCGGTCCACAGCACCGGGAACTGGCCCACCTGGTAGCCGCCCTCCCCGAGGTCCCAGGGCTCGGCGATCAGCTTGACCTGGGAGAGCACCGGGTCCTGGTGGATGGTGTCCAGGAACGAGGAGAGGCGGTCCACGTCGTAGAGCTCGCGGGCGAGCGCCGCGGCGAGGTCGAACCGGAAGCCGTCCACGTGCATCTCGGTGACCCAGTAGCGCAGCGAGTCCATGATCAGGCGCAGGACCGAGGGGTGGACCGGGTTGAGGGAGTTCCCGCAGCCGGTGAAGTCCAGGTAGTGCCGGGGGTCACCGGGGAAGAGCCGGTAGTAGCTCGGGTTGTCGATGCCCCGGAAGGCGAGGGTGGGGCCCAGGTGGCCGCCCTCGGCGGTGTGGTTGTAGACCACGTCGAGGATGACCTCGATCCCCGCGGCGTGCAGGGCGCGGACCATCTCCTTGAACTCGCGCACCTGCTGGCCGCGCACCCCGCTCGCGGAGTAGGCGGCGTGGGGCGCGAGGTAGCCGATCGAGGAGTAGCCCCAGTAGTTGACCAGCCCGCGCTCGGCGATCTCGGGCTCGCTGATGAAGTGGTGCACCGGCAGGAGCTCGACCGCGGTCACGCCGAGGCGCCGCAGGTACCCCACCACCTGGTCGCAGCCCAGCCCCGCGTAGGTCCCCCGCAGGTGCTCCGGCACGCCGGGGTGGCGCATGGTGAGGCCCTTGACGTGGCACTCATAGATGACGGTGTCCTGCCAGGGGACCCGGGGCGCGCGGTCGCCGCGCCAGTCGAAGGAGGGGTCGACCACCACCGACTTCGGCACCGCCGGCGAGGAGTCCTCGGGGTCGCGCGCCGGCACCGGGTCCGACCCGGTCCCGGCCACATAGGCGAACGCCCGCGCGCGGTCCCAGTCCACGCCGCCGTCGACCGCCTTCGCGTAGGGGTCGATCAGGAGCTTGGCCGGGTTGCACCACACCCCCCGCTCCGGGGCCCAGGGCCCGTGGACGCGGTAGCCGTAGCGCTGCCCGGGCCCGATGCCGGGCAGGCGGCAGTGCCAGACGAAGAACGAGCGCTCGGGCATCGCGACCCGCCGCTCGCGGCCGCGGTCGTCGAACAGGCACAGCTCCACCCGCTCCGCGTGCTCGCTGAACAGGCTGAAGTTGGTCCCCTCGCCGTCCCACGTCGCCCCGAGCGGGAAGGGCTCGCCGGGCAGCACCCGGAGGCCCGACCCGGGCGACCTCACCGGTCGGGCACGAGCCAGCGCACCGACAGCGGCGCGAGGTCGAGCGGGGCGCTGTGCGCCTGGCGGTGCCACTCGACCGGCTCGGCGTCGACCACCTGCGGGGCCTCGTCCGGCGTGCCGCCGCCGTAGCGGTGCCGGTCGGTGTCGAGCACCGTGCGCCAGCGGCCGCCGTGGGGCAGGCCCACCCGGTAGCCCTGGCGGTGTGCGCCGGAGAGGTTCGCCACGCACACCAGGCTACGCTCCCGGCCCCCGGAGAAGCGCATGAAGGCCAGCACGTTGGCCGCGGCGTCGTCCGGCTCGAGCCACTCGAAGCCCGCGGGGTCGTGGTCGACCTCCCAGAGCGCGGGCTCGGCGCGGTAGGCGTGGTTCATCTCCCGCACCAGGCGCTGGACCCCGGCGTGGCCGGGGTGCTCGAGCAGGTGCCAGTCGAGCGACCGCTCGTGGCTCCACTCGGCCTCCTGGGCCAGCTCGGAGCCCATGAACAGCAGCTTCTTGCCCGGGTGCGCCCACATGTAGGCGTACAGCGCCCGCAGGTTGGCCTGCCGGGTCGGCTGGTCGCCCGGCATCCGCCCGACCAGCGAGCCCTTGCCGTGCACCACCTCATCATGGGAGAGCGGCAGCATGAAGTTCTCGGTGAACGCGTACAGCAGCGAGAACGTGAGCTCGTTGTGGTGGTGGACGCGGTGGACCGGGTCCCGGGCGAAGTACGACAGGGTGTCGTGCATCCAGCCCATGTTCCACTTGAAGTCGAACCCGAGGCCGCCCCAGGAGGTCGGGCGGGAGACCGCCGGCCAGGCGGTCGACTCCTCCGCGGCGGTGACCGTCCCCGGCCGCCGCGCATGGGTCGACTCGTTCAGCTGGCGGATGAACGCGATGGCGTCCAGGTCCTCCCGGCCGCCGTAGGGATTGGGCACCCACTCGCCCTCGCGCCGGGAGTAGTCCAGGTAGAGCATCGAGGCCACCGCGTCCACGCGCAGCCCGTCGATGTGGAACTCCTCCAGCCAGTACAGGGCGCTCGCGATCAGGAAGTTGCGGACCTCGGTGCGCGAGTAGTTGAAGACCAGCGTGCCCCAGTCGGGGTGCTCGCCCCGGCGGGGGTCCAGGTGCTCATACAGCGCGGTGCCGTCGAAGCGCGCGAGCGCCCAGTCGTCCTTGGGGAAGTGCGCCGGCGCCCAGTCGAGGATGACCCCGATGCCGCGCCCGTGCAGGGCGTCGACCATGGCGCGCAGGTCGTCGGGGGACCCCATGCGCGAGGTGGGCGCGAAGTAGGAGGTCACCTGGTAGCCCCAGGAGCCGCCGAACGGGTGCTCCATGACCGGCAGGAGCTCGACGTGGGTGAAGCCCATCTCGCGCGCGTAGTCGCCGAGCTCCTGGCCGAGCTCGGCGTAGGTGAGCGGCCGGTTGCCCTCCAGCGGGTTCAGCCGCCACGAGGGCAGGTGCACCTCATAGACCGACATCGGGCCGCGGTGGGCGACCCCGTCGCGCAGGTGCCCGGTCCAGGCGTGGTCGCGCCACTCATGCCGGGAGGTGAAGACCACCGAGGCGGTCTTGGGCGGGGTCTCGGCGCACTGCGCGAGCGGGTCGGCCTTGAGCAGGATGGCGCCGTCCTGCGTGCGGATCTCGTACTTGTAGGCGTCGCCGTCGCCGACCCCGGGCACGAACAGCTCCCAGACCCCGCTCGCGCCCATCGAGCGCATGGGGTGCAGCCGCCCGTCCCAGTGGTTGAAGTCGCCCACCACGCTCACGGAGCGGGCCGACGGGGCCCAGACCGCGAAGGCGGTGCCCTGCACGCCGTCCATGTCGCGCACGTGGGCGCCCATCACGTGGTGGAGCTCCTCGTGGCGGCCCTCGCCGAGCAGGTACAGGTCGAACTCGCCGAGCGTCGGCGGGAAGGCGTAGGGGTCGGCGACGGTGTGCACCGCGCCGTCGGCGTAGGTGGCCTCGATCTCGTAGCGCATGGGCAGGTCCGCCCCGCCCACCACGCCCTCGAACACCCCGCCGGGGTCGAGCACCGCGAGCTCGGCCCGCTCGCGGCCCGCGGGGCGCACCCACACCCGCTCGGCGCCGGGGCGGAAGGCCCGCACGACCACGCCGCCCGGATGCGGATGGGCGCCGAGGAAGGCGTGCGGGTCGTGGTGGTCGCGATGGACCAGCCGGGCGGCGTCGGGAGCGCTCACGGGGCCGCCTCCCAGGCGCGGTCGAGCAGCCGCTCCATGCTCCGGACCGCGACCGGGACCCAGTCGGGGCGGTGGCCCAGCTCGTAGCGGAGCTCATACATCGCCTTCTCCAGCTCGAAGAACGCCAGGAGCTTGTCCATGGCCGCCCGGCCGGCGGGCAGGAGCCCGGTCGCGGCCGTGGCGTGCAGGTACCCCTCGCGGAACGCCGCGCGGGACGCGGCCTCCCAGGCGCCGGCGCCGGCGATGCCGCGGGTGTCGGCCACGGCGGCCGCGTAGGAGAGCGAGCGGAGCATCCCGGCGGCGTCCCTGAGCGGCGACCGCTTGCGCCGGCGCTCGGGCAGCGGCCGGGTCGGCTCGCCCTCGAAGTCGAGCACCACCCAGTCCGACCCGGTCCACAGGACCTGGCCCAGGTGCAGGTCCCCGTGGGCGCGGATCTTGCGCCCGATGGCCTCGACCTTGGAGAGCTCGCGCAGCCGCTCGCGGATCTCCTCGCCGCGGCCGGCCACCGGGGCCACCGCCTGGGCGAGGTCCTCGCGCGCCTGGATCTGCTCGAAGAGCTGCCCGACCTGGTCGTCCAGCGTCGCGGCGAGCAGGGCGAGGGTCTCGGTGGAGGTGGGCTCGGGGGCGAAGTCCGGGTCCTGCTCGTCGCTGGCCAGCACGCAGTGCATCTGGCCGCAGACCTCGCCCAGGTACTCGGCGTGGCGCTGGAAGAAGTCGCCGCCGGTCTCCAGGTCCTGAAGCGCCAGCCCCCAGCCGCCCTCGGCGTCTGCGATGAAGTGATAGGCCAGTCCGAGGGTGGCGTCGAGCGGCGGGCCGCTGTAGGCGTACCAGCCGGCGAGCGCCGGGATGTTCCGGAAGCCGTGGGCCTCCAGGAACTTGAGCATCTCGACCTCGGGGTTCGGCCCGGCCTCCAGCCGGCGGTAGGCCTTGACGACCAGCTCGCCGTCCAGCACGACCAGCGAGTTGGACTGGTCGCCCGACGCCACCCGGGTGAGCTCCTTGGGCGGGGCGATCTCCTGGGGCAGGCCCGGGAGCGCGCGGAACTCCACCCGCGCCTCGCCGGCCGCCACGGTGGCCCCGCCGCGCATCATGCGCAGCATCTCCACGACCACGTCGGGGTCGTCGAGCGCCTCGTAGGCCCGCCAGCCGTCGCCCTCGGCGATGGCGTCCCCGGGGCGGGCGTCGTCGCCGGCGTCGCGGACCGCGACCAGCACCTGGTAGACGTGATGGGTCCCGACCTCCAGGCGCATCTCGACCAGCGACGCGCAGAGCGCGGGGGAGGACCCGAGCGGCACCGCGGCGAGCACGTGGGCGCCGACCACCTCGGTGGACTTCGCCCCGAACCACCGGCGCTCGCGGATGAACGAGGCGAGGGTGCCCTCGTCCAGGAAGGCCAGGTCGCCGCGGGCGACCTGCTCGCGGGGGCCGCTCACTGCGGCCTCTGGAGGCGGAACCACAGGAAGCCCCGCCCGCCCGGGGTCAGCAGGTAGGGAAGGGTGCCGATGGGCGGGAAGTGGGCTCCCCCGAGCAGCTCGACCGGGACCATCCCCTCGAACTCCGAGAGGTCGAGCTCCACCGCCTGGGCCGACTGCGCCAGGTTGTGCACGCAGAGCACGATATCCTCCTCCAGCCGCCGGATGTGGGCGAAGATGCGGGGATTGGCGGGCCGAAGCGGCTCATAGGTGCCCCGGCCGAACACCGGGTGCTGCTTGCGGAGCGCGATGAAGCGCTGGATCCACCGCAGCATCGAGCCGGGGTTGCGAAGCTGCGCCTCCACGTTGACCGCCTGGAACCCGTAGACCGGGTCCATCAGGGGCGGGATCGCCAGGCGCGCGAAGTCCGCCCGCGAGAAGCCGCCGTTGCGGTCCCCGGTCCACTGCATGGGCGTCCGCACGCCCTCGCGGTCGCCCAGGTACACGTTGTCGCCCATCCCGAGCTCGTCGCCGTAGTACCAGACCGGCGATCCGGGCAGCGAGAACAGGATGGCGGTCATCAGCCGCATCTCGTCGTGCCCGTTGTCCAGGAGCGGCGCGAGCCGGCGGCGGATCCCCAGGTTGAGCTTCATCATGGGGTCCTTCGCGTACTCGCTCCACATGTAGTCCCGCTCCTCGTCGGTGACCATCTCGAGCGTGAGCTCGTCGTGGTTGCGCAGGAACAGGCCCCACTGGCAGATCTCCGGGATGTCCGGGGTGGAGTCGAGGATCTCCAGCACCGGGCGGGCGTCCTGCCGGCGCAGCGCCATGAACATGCGCGGCATCAGCGGGAAGTTGAAGCACATGTGGCACTCGTCGCCGTCACCCTCGCCGTAGTAGTCCACGACGTCGGCCGGCCACTGGTTGGCCTCGGCGAGCAGGATGCGGTCCTGGTAGGCCCGGTCCACCTCGGTCCGCAGGCGCTTCAGGTATCCGTGGGTCTCGACGAGGTTCTCGCAGTTGGTCCCCTCGCGCTCGTACAGGTAGGGCACCGCGTCGAGCCGGAAGCCGTCCAGGCCGACGTCGAGCCAGAAGCGCATGACGTCGAGGATGGCCTCCTGGACCTCGGGGTTGTCGTAGTTGAGGTCGGGCTGGTGGCTGAAGAACCGGTGCCAGTAGTAGGCGCCGGCCACCGGGTCCCAGGTCCAGTTGGACGCCTCGGTGTCGATGAAGATGATCCGCGCGTCCCGGTAGCGCTGGTCGGTGTCGGACCACACGTACCAGTCGCGCCTGGGCGAGTCGGGCGATGAGCGGGCCTCCCGGAACCACGGGTGCTCGCTCGAGGTGTGGTTGACCACCAGGTCCGCGATGACCCGGATGCCCCGCGAGTGGGCGGCCTCGACGAACGCCACGAAGTCCTCGACGGTGCCGTAGTCGGGGTGCACCTCGTAGAAGTCCGAGATGTCATAGCCCCCGTCGCGCAGCGGCGACTTGTAGAACGGCAGCAGCCAGATGCAGTCGATGCCCAGCCACTCGAGGTACTCGAGCTTCTCGGTCAGCCCCGGGAAGTCGCCGATGCCGTCGGCGTTGGAGTCGTAGAAGCTGCGGACCGAGACCTCGTAGAAGGTCGCGCTCTTGTGCCAGAGCGGGTCGCGCTCGAACCACTGCCGGCGCACGCGGCGGGGGACGGGGCGGGTGGAGGTCATGGGGTGCACCCGAGGACGTGGGCCGGCGCCACCGCGGGGTCGAGGCGCACGTAGTTCGGCCCGTGGGACCAGGTCCAGCTCTCCCCGGAGAGCATGTCGTGCGCCGTGAAGCGCGCGGGGAGCCCCGCGTCGGGGGGGACCACCACCAGCCCCTCCTGCGGGGCCCCGGGGTCCAGGTTGACCACCACCAGCACCGCGCCGGCGCCGCTGCCGCGCAGGAACGCGAACAGGTGGTCGTTGACCGTGTCGAGCACCCGCAGGCCCCGGGTGCGCCGCAGCGCCGGCTGGGCGCGGCGGATGGCGTTCAGGCGCCAGACCAGGGGCATCAGCGGCCCGTCGAGGTCGCGCTCGCGCACCTGGTACTTCTCCGAGTCCAGGTACTCCTCGCTCCCCTCGCGCACCGGGGTGCCCTCGTGGTGCTCGAACCCCGAGTAGATGCCGTAGGAGGGCGAGAGCGTCGCGGCCAGGACCAGGCGCACCGCGAACGCCCCCGGGCCCCCCTGCTGCAGGTAGGCGTGGAGGATGTCCGGGGTGTTGGCGAACAGGTTCGGGCGCAGGTACTCGAGCGTCCCCGGCTCCCACCACTCCGCGATCCACTCGCCGATCTCGGCCTTGGTGTTCTTCCAGGTGAAGTAGGTGTAGCTCTGGCTGAACCCGGCCTTGGCGAGTTGGCGCATCATCGGGGGCCCGGTGAACGCCTCGGAGAGGAACACCACGTCGGGGTGGCGGTCGCGCACCTCGCGGATGAGCCACTCCCAGAAGGCGACCGGCTTGGTGTGGGGGTTGTCGACCCGGAAGACCCGGATGCCCGCCCGCACCCAGAACATCACCACGTCGCGCAGCGCCCGCCAGAGGGCGCGCCAGTCCGGCGAGTCGAAGTTGATGTTGTAGATGTCCTGGTAGCGCTTGGGCGGGTTCTCGGCGTACTTGAGCGTCCCGTCCGGGCGCCGGTGGAACCAGTCCGGGTGCTCGCTGAGCCACGGGTGGTCGGGCGAGCACTGGATCGCGAAGTCCAGGGCGATCTCCACCCCGTGCTCGCGCGCGGTGGCGACCAGATGCGAGAGGTCCTCCATCGTCCCCAGCTCGGCGTGGACCGCGGTGTGGCCGCCCCCGTCACCGCCGATGGCCCAGGGGCTCCCGACGTCGCCGGGCTCCGCGGTGGGGGCGTTGTTGCGCCCCTTGCGGTGCGTCACCCCGATGGGGTGGATGGGGGGCAGGTACACCACGTCGAACCCGAGCTCGGCCAGCCGCGGGATCTGCCCGGCCACCCCCCGCAGGCCGCCGAAGGAGCGTGGGAAGAGCTCATACCACGCCCCGAAGGTGGCCAGCTCGCGGTCGACGTCGACCTCCAGCGCGCCCGACTCGGTGCGCTCGGGGCGCTCGGGGTGGCGCTCCACGGCCTCGGCCAGGTCGCCGGCCAGGCCCGCCGCCACCCGCTCGCCCTGGGGCCGGGTCGGGTCGGCGAGCGTGGCGAGCAGGCCGTCGGCGAGCGTGCGGGCCGCCTCGTCCAGGCCGGGCGCGATGGCGGCCAGGAGCACGGCCCCCTCGGCCAGCTCGCTGGTGAGGTCCGGCTGCCCGCCGTCGACCTTGCGGCGCATCTCCTCGCGCCACGAGGCGAAGGGCGCGGTCCACGCCACCACGCGCACCCGGTGGCGGCCGAGCTCCTCGAGGGCCACCTCGGCGCGCCACTCGTCCGGCCCCCCCTCGCGGCGCATCGGGACCTCGCGCTCCTCGCCCGAGGGGGCGCGGTGCACCACCGCCGCGCGGAGCTCCTCGTGGCCGTCGCGGAAGACGACGGCCGAGACGGCCAGGCGGTCGCCCTGCGTGCGCTTGACCGGGTGCCGGCCGCAGTCGAGGGTCGGCTCGACGCTCGTGATCTGGATGCGCGCGGGTGGGCGCTTCGGCAGGACGACGGGCATCGACGGAGGCGGACACTACCCCGGCGGGCCCCTCGTGACCACGGCGGGCCGGCGCCGTGTACGGTCACCCCCCGTGAGTGGGACGAACGACGGCTGGCTCGACCGCCTGCCCCGGGGATCCGGCGTCCTCCTGCACGCCGCCTCGCTGCCCGGCGGGCGCCTGGGGCCGGCGGCGCTGCGGTTCGTCGACTGGCTGGCCGAGGCCGGCCAGACCTGGTGGCAGGTGCTCCCGCTCGGCCCCCCCGACGAGACCGGGTCGCCCTACAACGCCCGGTCGGCCTTCGCGGGCTGGCCCGGCCTGCTCGCCGACCCCGGGGCCGAGGTGGACCCGGCCGAGGAGCACGCCTTCCTGGAGCGGAACGCCGCCTGGGCTCAAGGCTGGGCCGCCTTCGCCGGGCCGGGGGCGATCGCCGACCAGGTGCGCTTCGACCGCGAGTGGGGGGCGCTCCGCGCCCACGCCGCCGCCCGGGGCGTGCGCATCCTCGGGGACATGCCGCTGTACGTGGCGGCGGGGAGCGCCGACGTGCGCGGCGCGCCCGGGCTCTTCCGCAGCGACCTGCGGGCCGGGGTGCCGCCGGACTACTTCGCCGCCGACGGCCAGCTCTGGGGCAACCCGACCTACCGCTGGGACCGCATGGCGGCCGACGGCTACGCCTGGTGGGTGGCGCGCATCGCCCGTCAGCTCGATCTGGCCGACGCCGTCCGCCTGGACCACTTCCGCGGGCTGGTCGCCTGGTGGGGGGTGCCCCGCGGGGCGCGCACGGCCACGGCCGGCACGTGGCGCCGCGGCCCGGGGGCCGGGCCGGTGCTGGCCGCGCGGGCGGCCCTCGGCGGCGACGTGCCCCTGGTGGCCGAGGACCTCGGCCTCATCACCCCGGCCGTGGAGCGCCTGCGCGACCGCCTCGGGCTGCCCGGGATGCGCGTGCTCCAGTTCGCGTTCGACGGGGGGGCCCAGAACCCGCACCTGCCCCAGAACCATCCGGAGCGGTCGGTCGCCTACACCGGCACGCACGACAACGACACCACGCGAGGGTGGTGGGAGCAGGCGGAGGAGTGGCTCCGGGAGCGCGTGCGCGAGGTCATGCGCGAGCGCGGGGCCTGGGATGACGACCCGGTGTGGGGCATGGTGCGCCTGACCCTCGGCTCACCTGCGCGCTGCGCGATCGTCCCGATGCAGGACCTGCTCGGGCTGGGCAGCGGGGCGCGGATGAACACCCCGGGCGTGCGGGACGGCAACTGGGCCTGGCGGGTGCGCGAGGAGGACCTGACCGATGCCCTCGCCGAGCGGCTGCGCGGGATCACCGCGTGGGGCGGCCGCCTGGCCTGAAGTCTGAACGCGGGCGCTTGCGCGCGGGGCGCGGCCCGGCATAGGGTCGGAACGTCACGGACCGCAGGACGAGCGAGGGGGAGGGACATGGCCGCCGGAACCGTCAGGGCGCTGGTCATCGCGGGCGGTGGCGCCTTGAGCGCGCTCGCCCTCGCCGGCTGCGCCCAGATCCAGGGGCTCTCGGCGACCCAGCTCCAGGTGATCGGGCCCGTGCGGGTGGCCCTCACGGTCTGCGCGTCGGGGAGCGTCGGGTGTCCCGAGGGGTCCTCCAACAGCGGCCAGAAGGCCCTGGCCGGGAACCTCGGGCAGGTGCTCGTCGGCTTCCGGATCCCCGAGGCGGCCGTCCCGCCCGCCGGGTTCACCTCCACCAACGGCGTCGCCGTCTTCGCCCCGAGCCCGACCTACACGGCCGAGCTCGAGCGCCTCGCGCCCGCCGGGGCCGGGCGCAAGTGGGCCGGGTACATCTCGAGCACCCAGAGCTACGCGGCGCCCCCGAGCCCGCAGGCGTTCACCGTCCAGCCGGAGTTCGGGCTGGGCCGGGGCGCCGACGGCACCCCGTTCACGACGCCCTTCCCCTACCGCGCGGTGGTCGGCGCGCGCCTGGTGCAGAACAGCCTCACCCCGGAGCGGCCGGTGGTCTGCGGCGCCACGCTCGCCGCGGGCGCCGACGCCGGCTGGTGCGTCGACTCGCCGGCCGGGGCGCTGGTGGACCTGGTGCTGCCCACCCGGGACCTCGGGGTCCGGGGCGGGGGGCCGGTGAGCGTGCAGGCCGGCGGCCTGGCCACCGTGCCGTTCACCCTCGCCTACTCGGGGACCGCATCACCCCTGGTCGACGTCCAGCTCACGGCGGCGACGACCGCCCCGGGCGGCAGCGCGCTCCCGGGCGTGGGCCAGCTCATCCCGGCGTCCAACTCGGCCACCACGGTGCAGGTCGCCGTGGGTGTGCCGGCCGGCGCGGCCCCGGGCGACTACGACGTCACCCTCGCCGCGGCGCTCGCCGGCGGCCAGACCCGCACCGGCACCGCGACCCTGCGCGTGACCGCGCCCCCGGCGGCCGGGGGCGGCGGCGGCCAGGCGGGCGGCGGTGGCCCGGCCGGGGGCGGCGGGGCGACGGTGGCCCGCCCGCGCATCCGGGTCATCCTCCCCTCGCGCCTGTCGTTCCGGCAGGCCCGGCGGGCGGGCATCCGCGTGCTGGTCGGCTCCACCCGGGTGGCCAACGTGCGCGTCGAGCTCTTCCAGACCACCGCCCGCCGCCCCAAGGCGGCGCGGCGCATCCGGCTGAAGAGCCCCGGCCCGACCCTCGTGGTGCTCCGCTCCTCGGTGCTCCGGCCCGGCCCCTACCGGGTGCTGATCACCGGTGAGGGCTTCCGGATCCCCCGCCGCGGGGTGCTGCGCGTCCGGTAGCCGGGCGGGGCCTCAGGCGGCCGGGACGGGTGCCTCGCCGGCGCCCGCCCGCCGCCGGCTGCCCATCATCACGATCCCGACCAGGAGCCCGATCAGGACGAACCCGGTGATCGCGAGCACCGGGATCGTCACGTAGCCGAACTCCTCGATCCACTTGACCGAGCAGGGCGCCCCGATCCGGCAGGCCGCGCTCTCGGCGCTCGGGTTCAGCTCGATGTAGATGTGCCAGGCGGCGATGGCGGTGCCGAACACCGGGAAGACCGCCGAGTACCAGGCCGCCCACCGGTCCCGCGCGATCGCCCCGACGGCCAGGGTCACCACCAGCGGGTACATGCAGATGCGCTGGTACCAGCAGAGCTGACACGGGGTGTAGTTCGCGATCTCGGAGAAGTAGAGGCTCCCCCCGGTGGCCACCGCGGCGACCACCCAGGCCAGCGCGAGGCCCCACCGGGTGAGGAACGCATACGGCTCGGCGAGCGCCGCCCGCGCGCGGCCGCTCACCGCCGCCGCGACCAGGGCGATGATGATGAGCACGATCAGGCCCTGGGCCACGATGGCCATGGCGGCGAGCGTGCGGTCGGTGATGTCGATCAACCCAGTGCTCCCGAGCCGTCCCGACTCCGGACGCTAGTCCGCCGTCGCCTCCGGCGGCCCGCCGTGGCGTGGGCCCGGGCCCGGGCGATGGCATCCTCGGGGCATGGGCGAGACGTCCCCCCGCCCTGCGGGTCCCCAGCCGGCCACCGGCCGGCGTGACCCGGCGCCCGTGACGGGCGGCAAGGGGTCCGCGCCAGTGGCCGACGTGCGGTCCCTGATGGGCGGCCGGGGCGACGGCCAGGCCGGCGGATCGGATGCGAGCGTCCTCTTGATCCTGCTCGCGGCCGCGGTCGTGATCCTCGTGGTCCTGGCGTCGCGTTCAACCACTGAGCGCCGATGCGGCCGGGCGGCGCCGGCATGGGGATGGTGGGACTCGAACCCACACGCCCTTGCGGGCAGCGGTGTTTGAGACCGCCGCGTCTGCCGTTCCGCCACATCCCCGGGGCTGGCCGGAGTGTAGGGCCCGCTCAGCCGGCGGACGGCTCCCCGTGCCGGGCGTCGTGGCGCTCGCGCGCCGCGGTGACCTCCGCCCAGTGTGCGCCGGCCCAGTCGCAGACCTGCTCGTAGACCGGCTGCAGGCTCCGCCCGAGCTCGGTGGCCGAGTACTCGACCCGCGGCGGCACGGCCTCGTGGAAGACCCGCGAGACCAGGCCGGCGCGCTCCAGGTCGCGCAGCTGCTTGGTGAGCATGCGCTGGCTGACGTCGGGGATGAGGCGGCGAAGCTCGGAGAAGCGCTTCGTCCCCAGGCGGATGAGCACGAACATGATCGCCGGGCGCCAGCGACCACCGATCAGTGCCATCGCGTGCTCGACCTTCTCGGCGGGCGACCCCGCGGCCCTCGACGCGGTGCTGGCGCCCGGGTGGCGGAACCACTCGAGCGCCGGCCAGGCCGCCGACCGCGAGACGTTCCTCGGCCTGGTGCGCGGCCTGGGCGCCGCGGTGCCGGACCTCACGTGGCGGGTGGACGAGGTGATCGACGCCGGAGACCGGATCGTGGTGCGCGGAGAGGGCCGGGGCACCCCGGCCGCGCCGCTCTTCGGCGTCGCGCCCACGGGACGGTCGTTCACCGTCCCGTCCATCGACGTGCACGAGATCGAGGACGGGCGCATCGCACGCTCGTGGCACCTGGAGGACTGGGCGGGCGCGATCGCCCAGCTCACCACGCCGGAGGGGTGAGGCGCGGGGCCCGGCCCCTGCCGTGGCCCGGGCCGGAGACGCCGCCGCCGCGGCCCCCGCTCGGGCGAGGAGGGGGACCGCGGCGGCGGTGACGAGGGCGAGGGCGCGCGCGCCGCGCCGCGTCAGTCCTGTCCGAGCTCGTCCGGGGAGACGCGGGCCAGGCCCTGCTCGATCGCCACCCGGCGGGTCGCCGCGGCGACGGCGGGCGCGACCTTGCGGTTGAACACGCTCGGGATGATGTAGTCCTCGTGCAGCTCGTCGTCGGAGATCACCTCGGCGATCGCCCGCGCGGCGGCCACCTTCATCTCCTCGCTGATCGCCCGGGCGCGCACGTCCAGCGCCCCGCGGAAGATGCCCGGGAAGGCCAGCACGTTGTTGATCTGGTTCGGGTAGTCCGAGCGCCCGGTGGCCATCACGCGCACGTAGGGGCCGGCGACCTCGGGCATGATCTCGGGCGTCGGGTTGGCCATCGCGAAGACGATGGGGTCCTTGGCCATCGTCTTGAGCTGCTCGACCTTGAAGGTGTCCGGGCCGGAGAGCCCGAGGAACAGGTTGGCGCCCTTGATGGCCTCGGTGAGGTCGCCCTGGATGCCCTCGGGGTTGGTGTTCTCGGCGTACCAGTCCTTCATGAAGTTCATGCGCTCGGTGCGGCCCTTGTAGATGGTGCCGCGGGTGTCGCACCCGATGATGTTGGTGACGCCGGCGTTCATCAGGATCTTGGAGCAGGCGACGCCCGAGGCGCCGACGCCGGAGACCACGACCTTGAGGTCCTCGATCCGCTGGCCGGTGATCTTGAGCGCGTTCAGCAGGGCGGCCAGCACCACGATGGCGGTGCCGTGCTGGTCGTCGTGGAAGACCGGGATGTCCAGCCGCTCCTTGAGCGTGTCCTCGATCTCGAAGCACTCGGGCGCCGCGATGTCCTCGAGGTTGATGCCGCCGAAGGCCGGGGCCACCGCCTCGCAGGTGGCGATGATCTCCTTGGCGTCCTTGCTGTCCACGCACAGGGCGTAGGAGTCGACGTCGCCGAACTCCTTGAACAGCATCGCCTTGCCCTCCATGACCGGCATGCCGGCCGCCGCGCCGATGTCGCCGAGGCCGAGCACCGCGGTGCCGTTGGTGATGACCACGACCATGTTGCGCTTGAGGGTGTAGTCAAAGGCCTTGCTCGGGTCGTCGGCGATGGCCCGGGCCACCTTGGCGACGCCCGGCATGTAGGCCAGGGCCAGGTCCTCGCGGTCCTCCAGCGGCATGCGCGAGGCCATCTCGATCTTGCCGCCCTGGTGCAGGCGGAAGGTGCGGTCATAGGAGGAGAGCACCTTGACCCCGTCCAGCCCGCCGGCGGCGGCCACGACCTGGTCGGCGTGCTCCTGGTCGGACGCGTCCACCGACAGCTCGCGCACGACCCGGTTCTGGCCGGCGGCGATGATGTCCACCGCCCCGATGACCCCGCCCACGGCGCCGATGGCCGTCGCCAGCTGGCCGAGCAGGCCGGGGTGCCCGGCGTCGAGCTCGACGCGGATCGTGACGCTGTACTGGGCGCTCGGGGTGACGGCCACGAAACTCCTCCGGGACGTGGGTGATCGCGGCAGGATACCGGCGGCGGCCGCGGCCGGGGTCGCCATCCGTCCCGAGGCCCTGTCCACGACGTCGACCCGCCACCCGTCGGCTGTATCGCGGCGCACCTCGGCACCCTCGGAATCACACGTACCACCAGTACGTGCGAGGTCCTCGAGGTCACCGATCTGCTGGCGATTCGCTCCCCGGAAGGCGGGTCGTGGTTCATGGGCAGGCCCCTAAGCTCTCGCCGTGGCCGACGAGACCGTCACCGACGCCGCCCCCGAGGCCGCCGAGCCGGGCGCCGGCCACGGCCGGCTGCTGCTCATCGACGGCAACAGCCTGGCCTACCGGGCCTTCTTCGCGCTCCCGGACACCATCGCCACCGCCGACGGCTTCCCCACCAACGCCCTGTACGGGCTGGCCGCGATGACGCTGAAGGTGCTGGCCGAGGAGCGGCCGGCGAAGGTCGTGGTCGCCTGGGACGCCCCCGGGCCGGTCTTCCGTCACGAGCGCTACCGCGACTACAAGGCCGGCCGGCGCGAGACCCCCGGGCTGCTGCGCGAGCAGGCGCCGCACTTCCGGCCGCTCATGGCGGCCTTCGGCTGCGAGAACGTCGAACTCCCCGGCTTCGAGGCCGACGATGTCATCGGCACCCTGGCCCGCCGGGCCGAGGCCGCCGGGGAGCAGGTCACCATCCTCACCGGCGACCGGGACGCGCTGCAGCTGGTGAGCGACCGGGTGAGCGTGCTGGCCACCGGGCGCGGGGTCACCGACACCGTGCGCTACACGCCCGAGCGGGTCGCCGAGCGCTACGGGGTCCCGCCGGAGCTGATGACCGACCTGCGCGGGCTGGTGGGCGACGCGAGCGACAACCTCCCCGGCGTGCCCGGGATCGGGGAGAAGGGCGCGGCGACCTTGATCGGCCGCTACGGATCGCTGGACGAGGTGCTCGCCCACGCCGAGGAGCAGACCCCCAAGCGCCGGCAGGCCCTCACCGAGCACGCCGACGCCGCACGCATGTCGCGCGACCTCGCGGTGCTGGTGACCGACGCCCCGGTCGACCTGGACCTCGACCGGGTGCCGGCGCTCGACCTGGGCCCGGAGCGGATGGCCACCCTGGACGACCTGTTCCGCCGTTTTGAGTTCCAGAGCCTCTCGCGGCGCCTGCCCGAGCTCGGGGGCGAGGCCCCCGCCGGGCCGCCGCCCGCCGTGGCGGTCGCCGCCGCGGTCGAGGCCGTCCACCCCGAGGGGCTCGGGCTACGCCTGGCCGGGCTCCCGGCCGCCGCGGTGGCCGTGGCCGGCGGGCGCTTCGCCCTGGCCGCCGAGGACGGGGTGGTGCTCGCCGGCCCGCTCGGCCCCGACGAGGCCCCCGCCCTCGCGGCGGCGCTCACCGGCATCCCGGTCTGGGCCCACGACGCCAAGGCCGTGCTGCGGGCGCTGGGGGCGCCGGACCTGGTCCCCGCCGAGGACACCATGGTCGCGGGCTACCTGCTCGAGCCCCGCCGTCGTGGCTATCCGCTGGCGGAGCTCGCCCACGAGGCCGGCGTCGGCGCGGCCATCGCCGGCGCGGCCGACGAGGAGGAGGGCGCGGTCGCCGAGGCCGCGGTGCTGGTGCGCGCGCTCGCCCCCCGGCAGCGGGAACGGGCCCGTGCCGAGGGGCTCGCGGACCTGCTCGACGAGGTCGAGCTCCCCCTGGTGGCCGTGCTCGCGGCGATGGAGGAGGCGGGCATCCGCGTGGACACCCACCGGATGGCCGAGATCCACGCCCGGGTGGCCGACCAGGTGGACGAGCTCACCGATCAGATCCACGAGCTGGCCGGGGGGCCGTTCGTGATCGACTCGCCCAAGCAGCTCGGGCAGGTGCTGTTCGAGCGGCTCGGCCTGCCGACGTTCCGCAAGGGCAAGACCGGCTGGTCCACCGACCGCCAGGTCCTGCGGCTGCTGGAGGACCGGCACCCGATCGTGCCGCTCATCGGGCGCTACCGCGAGCTGACCAAGCTCGACAACACCTACCTCATGGCCCTCCCGGCGCTGGTCGACGACGACGGCCGGCTGCACACCACCTTCAACCAGACGGTGGCCGAGACCGGCCGCCTGTCCTCCACCAGCCCCAACCTGCAGAACATCCCCATCCGCACGCCCATCGGCCGGGAGATCCGCGACGCGTTCGTGGCCGACGACGGCTGCCGGCTGCTCTCGTTCGACTACGGCCAGGTGGAGCTCAGGATCCTGGCCCACTGCTCGGGCGAGCCGACCCTGCGCGAGGCGTTCCGCCGGGGCGAGGACGTGCACCGGGCGACGGCCGCCGAGGTCTTCTCCATCCCGCCCGCCGAGGTCGACCGCACCACCCGGGACCGCGCCAAGGCCGTGAACTTCGGCATCGTCTACGGCATCTCGGACTTCGGCCTGTCCGAGCAGCTCGGGATCCCCCGGGCCGACGCGAAGGACTACATCGAGCGCTACCTCGCCCGCTACCCGCGCGTGCAGAGCTTCATCGACGCCACCGTCGCCGCCGCCGCGCAGGACGGCTACGTGACGACCCTGATGGGCCGCCGCCGGCCCATCCCCGAGCTCGCCGGCCGGACCGTGGCCCAGCGCCAGCTCGGGGAGCGCCTCGCGGTGAACACCGTCATCCAGGGGTCGGCCGCCGACGTCATCAAGGTCGCGATGGTGCGCGCGCACCGGGCCATCCGCGAGGCGGGGCTGCGATCGCGCATCGTGCTCCAGATCCACGACGAGCTGCTGGTCGAGGCGCCCGACGCCGAGGTCGCCCGGGCCACCGCGCTGGTGCGCGACGCGATGCTCCGCGCGATCGACCTGGACCCGCCGCTCGCGGTGGACGCCGGCAGCGGGCGCACCTGGCTGGAGGCCAAGGCCTGAGCGACCCGCGCGACCCCTACCGCATCCTGGAGGTCGACCCCCGGGCGCGCATCGAGGTGGTGGAGGCGGCGTTCTCGGTGCTCCGGGAGATCGTGCTGCGCGACGACGCCGACGACGCGTCCCGGCGCCTGGCCGAGCTGAACTGGGCGCACCGCCGCATCACCACCCTCAGGGCAGTCGCCCGCCCCGGCGACTGACGACCGTCCCGGCCTGGCCTATACTCGCCGTTCACGCTGGGCGGGGTGCACCCCGCGTGCGCCCGCGCGCCACCTGACCACTCCCAAGGAACCGACGACCGCATGCAAGCCGACCTCGAATCTCCCGTGTTCACCCTCGACGGCCCCGAGTACGTCGAGGTCGACGGGAAGATGATCCCGAACTACGACATGACCATCCCGATCTTCGCCGAGGGCGACGTCGTCACCGGGAGGGTCGTCCGCATCGACAAGGACGAGGTCCTCGTCGACATCGGGTACAAGAGCGAGGGGGTCATCCCCCTCAACGAGCTCTCGATCCGCAAGGCGGTCAACGTCGAGGACGAGGTCGAGCTCGGCGAGATGGTCGACGCCCTGGTCATGCAGAAGGAGGACCAGGACGGGCGGCTCATCCTCTCCAAGAAGCGCGCCCGGTTCGAGAAGGCCTGGAAGCGCATCGAGGCCGCGTCGACGGCCGGGGAGAACGTCGAGGGCACCGTCATCGAGGTGGTCAAGGGCGGCCTCATCCTCGACCTGGGCGTGCGCGGGTTCCTGCCCGCCTCGCTGGTCGACATCCGCCGGGTCCAGGACCTCGACGAGTTCCTGGGCCGCAAGCTCGAGTGCCGGGTCATCGAGCTCAACCGCAGCCGCAACAACGTGGTGCTCTCGCGCCGCGCGGTGCTCGAGCACGAGCGGCGCGAGGTGCGCCAGCGCATCCTGGACGAGCTGCAGCCCGGCCAGGTGGTCGAGGGCACCATCTCCAACATCGTGGACTTCGGCGCGTTCGTCGACCTCGAGGGCATCGACGGCCTGATCCACATCTCGGAGCTCTCCTGGAGCCACGTGAACCACCCCTCCGAGGTGCTCCAGATCGGCGAGAAGGTCAACGTCAAGGTCCTCGACATCGACCGCGAGCGCCAGCGCATCTCCCTGGGCCTCAAGCAGACCCAGGCCGACCCCTGGCAGAGCGTCATCGAGACCTACCAGGTGGGCGACGTCGTGGCCGGCCGGGTCACCAAGGTCGTCACCTTCGGGGCCTTCGTGGAGATCCACCCCGGCGTCGAGGGCCTGGTCCACATCTCCGAGCTGGCCGACCACCACGTCGAGAACCCCCGCGAGGTCGTCAACCAGGGCGACGAGCTCGAGGTGCGGATCATCGAGATCGACGCCGACCGCCGGCGCCTGTCCCTCTCCCTCAAGCGGGCCGGCACGCGCGCGGCCGCCGAGGAGGAGGGGGAGTACGAGGAGGACTACGGCGACGAGGAGGAGTGAGCCCGCAGGCCGGGCCGGGGCGATCCCCGGCCCGGCCTGCGTGGGACTCACCGGGGGGATCGGGTCGGGCAAGTCGGCGGCGCTGGCGGCCTTCGCCCGCTGCGGGGCGGCGGTCCTCTCGGCCGATGCCGTGGTGCACGCGCTCTATGCCGACCGGGAGGTCCGCGCCGCGGTGCGCGAGCGCTTCGGCCCCGGGGTCATCGGCCCCGGCGGCGAGGTCGACCGGGCCGCGCTCGGCGCCCGGGCCTTCGCCGAGGAGGGCGGCATCCGCTTCCTCGAGGACCTGCTGCACCCGCGGGTCGGGGCGGCGCGCGAGGCCTGGGTCGCCGCCCGGCGGGCCGAGGACCCGCCCCCGCCGCTCCTGGTCTGCGAGGTGCCGCTGCTGTTCGAGGCCGGGCTCGCCGACCGGTTCGACGCGGTGCTGGTGGTGACCGCCTCCGAGGCGGTGCGCCGGGCCCGGGTCGAGGCCCGCGGCCAGCGCTTCGCCGAGCGGGTGGGCCGGCAGTGGGACGAGGGGGCGAAGGTCGCCGCGGCCGACTGCGCGTTCACCAACGACGGCGACCTGGACGCGCTCGGGACCTGGGTGGCCGGCTGCTTCGCCCGCCACGCCCGGCGGCCCTGCGGTGGCGCGCCGGGCTGAGCCGCGCCGCGGGCGGGCGTGGATCGCGCTGCTCGCGCTCATCGCCCTCGTGGCGCTCGCGGCCGGCTGGTACTCGGTCCACCAGTCCATGCCCGGGTGGTACGCGCGGCTGTGGTACCCGCTGGAGTACGACGAGGCGGTCAACCGCGAGGCCGCCCGCAACGGCCTCGACCCGGCGCTGGTCGCGGCGGTGGCCTGGCGCGAGAGCGGCTTCGACCCCACCTCGCGCTCGCCCCGGGGGGCGGTCGGCCTCATGCAGCTCCTGCCCTCGACCGCCCGCTTCATCGCCGGGGAGCCGGGCGCGCCCTCGGGGTCCCCGGAGCGCCTGGAGGACCCGGAGCTCAGCCTGGCCTACGGGACGTGGTACCTGCGCTACCTGGCCCGGCGCCACGGCGGGTCGATCCCGGTGGCGCTCGCCGCCTACAACGGCGGCACGGCCAACGTGGCCCGCTGGGAGCGCGAGGCCCGCGCCCGCGGGGCGGTGCTCCGGGTGCCCGAGGACGTGCCCTTCGCCGAGACCCGCAACTTCGTGCGCGACGTCCTGCGCGCCCGGGAGATCTACCGGCGGGCCTACGACGACCGGCTCGCGCCCGCCCCGTCGTCGTGAGGCGCGGGCAGCCCGAAGCGGTGCACCCGCAGGATGCGGACCTGCGGCTCGGGGAACTCGGTGGAGTCGATGACCGCCCGGAAACGCGGGTCGTCGATGAACGCCTGGAGGGCCTCCTCGCTCTCCCAGACGTCGACGATCATCATGCCGTCGTCGGTCCGCACGCAGGCGTGGGAGAGGGGCGGGCGCTGGCCGGTGACCCCCACGGCCATCGGCACCAGGTGGTCCTCATAGATCCCCAGCAGGCGGTCCGGGTCGCCGCGGAAGCTGAACATCAGGAGGACCGCCACGGGCGCACGGTACCCGACCCGCGCGGCGCGGCATAAGGGCCTTTCCATGAACCACGAGACTGTGCCTCCGGCCTGTGGATCCCAAGCATGTCGGTGACCGCAGGACGTCGGGCGTACGGGTGGTACGTCCGCTTCCGAGGGTGCCGACAGGCGCCGGGATGCAGCCGTCGGGGGTGCGGTCGGATTCTCGGACCGGCCCATAAGCGGCCACGTCCCGGGCGCTGACCCCCGGCGACCACCGTGGAGGCGCCCGTGCACGACCCCCGACCCCCGGCCGAGGAGCGCCGCC
>JALOLS010000040.1 GCA_025455865.1 Thermoleophilia bacterium | reverse complement strand
CGGCGCTCGGGGGCGGCCTCCCGGCGCGCCGGCCGGGGGGCCGGCGGTATGCTCCGCCCGGAGGTGACGGGGTGGTCGGGATCGCCGGTGCCGGGTGAGCATGTGATGGGCCCCGCGTGACGACGGGCACCGCCGTCCTCGTGGCCGTCCGCGACGACGCCGGGGCCGTGCGGGACTTCCGGTACGAGGTGGTGAGCCCCGACGCCGCGATCCTCTCGGGCCGGCGCACGCCGGGCGAGATGGTCGGGCGCGGCCTGTTCGAGCTCTTCCCCGGGCTGCTCTCCACCCCCATCGGCTCCGCGCTGGTGCGCGCGGTGGACCACGCCGAGCCGGTCGAGGGCGAGCTCCACTACGACGAGGACGGGGTCAGCGGCCGGTTCCGGATCCACGCCCTCGCCGTCGGCGAGATGGTGGTCATGTCGATCTCCGACATCACCGCGGAATGGCGGGCGGCGGAGCACGAGCGCCGGGCGCGCCGGCGCCTGCAGGCCGCCATGGACGCGTCGGTGGGCGCGGTGAAGATCCTCGAGGCGGTCCGCGACGAGGACGGCGTCGTGTGCGACCTGCGGGTCGTCGACGCGAGCCGCCACGCCGCCGAGGTGCTCGGGGCCGGGCGCGAGGAGGTCGTCGGGCGGCTCGTGGGCGAGATGTACCCGCCCGAGCGGGCGGCGCTGATCGTGGCCGGCTGCGCCGGGGTCCTCGAGACCGGCGAGGTCTGGGAGACCGACGACGACGCCTCCGGCGGCGACGCGCTCGTGCGCCGCCGGGTGGTCCGCCTGGGGGACGGCCAGGTGGTGATGTCGGTCACCGACGTGGGGGCCGGCCGCCGGGCCGAGATCGCCCTCCGCCGTGAGCGCGAGCGGCAGGCGGCGCTCCTCGAGGCGATGCAGGACGGGCTCATGGCGACCGACGCCGGGGGCGTCATGACCGACTGCAACCGCGCCTTCGCCCGGATGACCGGCCTGCCCCGGGCGTCCATCCTGGGTGCGATGCCCCCGCACCCGTGGTGGTCCACGGCCGACGCGCTGCGCCTGGCCGAGGTCTACGCCGGCCTGCCGCCCGGCGCGCGGGCCGAGCTCGACCTCACCCTGCACGCCGCGGACGGCGTGGTGATGGAGGTCACCATCTCGGCCACCGCGCTCGCCGCCGACGACGGGACGGCGGCCGGCTACCTCGGCACGGTGCGCGACGTGAGCGCCCGGCGCCGGGCCGAGGGCGAGCTGCGGGCGAGCCGCGCGGCCTACCGCGCCCTCTCGGAGGGCTCGCCCGACGTGATCATGCGGATGGGTCGCGACCAGCGGATCGTCTACGCCAACCGCGCCTGGTCGGATGCGACCGGGCTCGCGGCCGGCGAGGCCATCGGCCGGCGGGCGGCGGAGCTCCCCGGCGTGTCGCCGGCGCTCGCCGAGCGCTGGGAGCACGAGGCCGCGCTGGTCTTCGCCCACGGGGTCGAGCGGCGGTATGAGTACGCCATCGCGAGCCCGCGCGGGGAACGCTGGTACCAGGCCCACATGGTCCCCGAGCGGGCGGCCGACGGGCAGGTGAGCGGCGTCATCGTCGTCTCGCGTGACATCACCGAGCACCGGCGCGAGGAGACGCTCCTGCGCGAGGAGCGCGACCGCCGGGCGACGCTGATCGAGACCATGCAGGACGGCCTGCTCGCGGTCGGCGCGGACGGCTTCGCGGTCACCGAGGTCAACCAGCGGCTGCTGGAGATGACCGGGTTCGCGCGGGAGGAGCTCACGGGCACCCGGCCGCCCTACCCGTTCTGGCCCGAGGAGGAGATCCCGCACCTGCGCCCCGCCCTGGCCCAGGTCCGGGTCGAGGGCGTCGGGGAGTTCGACCAGGTCTGGCGCCGGCGCGACGGCGGGCGGATCCCGGTCATCGTCGCCACCGCCGCGGTCCACGACGACCACGGCCGGCTCACCGGCTTCATCTCGACGGTCAAGGACGCCACCGTGCGCCGGCGCCAGGAGGAGGACCTCCGGGCCTCCCGGGAGGCCTACCGCGCGCTGGCCGAGAGCATCCCCGACGCCATCGTGCGCCTCGGCCGCGACCTGCGCTGCCAGGTGCTGAACGGCGTCGCCGCCCGGCTCGCCGGCCTGCCGGCCGAGGCCGCGGTGGGCGCCACCCTGGCCGGGCTCGGGCTCGCGGCCCTCGAGGGCGACTGCCGGGCGGTGCTCGCGGCCGGCGCCGGCCGCGAGGTGGTGCTGGACCTCGTGCCGGGCGCGCGGCTGGTGACGCTGGTGGTGCCCGAGCACGGCCCCTCGGGCGAGGTCGAGCAGCTCCTGGTGGTGGTGCGCGACGCGGCGGGGATCCCCGCCGGGGACCTCAGGGCGCAAGCTCCCGTCGCGCCGTGAGCGCGAGGGCGGCGGCGGTGAGCGCGACCGCGACCGCGCCGAGCACCAGGGTGTCGCCCCACGGCAGGGCCGCCTCGCGCAGGACCTCGGCCGGGCGGAAGTAGCGGTAGACCGAGATCCGGCCCAGCGGGTCCATGACCGTCCAGACCTGGGCCAGGTAGTTCAGGGCGTAGGCGACGACCGCGAAGCCCGCCCCGATCCCGATGGCCCGGCCCCCGGTGCGCGAGACGGCCGCTCCGGCCAGGGTCGCCGCCCCGATCGTCAGCGCGACCAGCCAGGCCGTGAGCGCCACGAGGACCAGGCCCCCGGGGGAGACGGAGGCCAGGTCGTCCACCGTCCAGACCGCGACGAGCCCGCCGGCCAGGCCGCCCGCGACCACCGCCGCGAGCAGGATCGCCATCGCGAGCGCCTGCGCGCCCATCCAGCGCACGGGCGCGAGCGGCCGGGCCAGCAGGACCTCGGCCACCCCGTGCTCCACGTCCCGGGCCGGGATCGCGGCCACCGAGACCGCCAGCGCGGCGGCCAGGGTCAGCGCCACCGGGTGGGCGAAGCCGGTGCCGAGGTAGCCGCTCGGGCTCGCGACGTCGGCCCCCGAGGCGAGCGCCCGGAGCGCCGGCGGCAGCGACTCGACCACCTGGCGGATCTGGTTCTGGTCCACCGAGGCGTAGGAGAGCCCGACCAGCAGCTCGAACACCATGAGCGCGAGGGCCAGCGCGAGGGTGCGCCGCCACGCCCGGGCCACGGTCAGCGCCAGGACGACCCTCACGACGCGTCGCCGCCGGGGGTGAGGTAGAGCGCGCGGAAGACGTCCTCGAGGCGCGCCGGCTCCACCGCGACGTCGCGCACCTCGAGCCGCCCGAGCGCGGCGAGCAGCGGGCCCGGGTCGCCGGCGGCCGTGAAGCGGTGGGTCACGCCCGACACCGCCACCTGGTCCCCGACGCCCTCGACGCGGTAGGCCGCCGGGTCGGTGGGCCGGGCGAAGGTGACCTGCACCGACCGCACCCGGGCCCGGCGGATCTCCTGCACCGATCGCACCAGCAGGAGCCGTCCGCCGCGGACCATGGCCACCCGGTCGCACAGCTCGTCGACCTCGGCCAGCACGTGGCTCGAGAAGAAGACCGTCCGGCCCGCCCGCGCCCGGCCCTCCAGCCACTCCAGCAGCCGGGCCTGCATGACCGGGTCGAGGCCCGCGGTCGGCTCGTCGAGCATGATGAGCGGCGGGTCGTGCTGGAGTGCCTGCACCAGGCCGAGCTTCTGGCGCATCCCGCGTGAGTACTCGCGCACCCGCCGCCGGAGCGCGGCGTCGGGCAGGTCGAGCGCGGTGAGCAGGGCGTCGCGGAGCGCCGGCGGCCGCGGGTGGAGGCGGGCCAGGTCGTCCAGGGTCCGCCGGCCGGTCAGCTCCCGCACGAGGCCGAGGTCGCCGGGCAGGAAGCCCACCCCGGCCAGGGCGGCCATCCGCTCGGCGGGGACGGGGTGGCCGAGCAGGGACACCGACCCCGCGGTGGGCCGCAGCAGGCCCAGGGCGAGCCGCATGAACGTGGTCTTGCCGGCGCCGTTCGGCCCCAGGAAGCCCACCCGCTCGCCCGGCTCCACGACGAGGTCGACCCCGTCGAGGCCGACGACGCCGGAGGGGAAGACCTTGGTCAGGCCGCTGGCGTGGATGGCGCTGGGCACGGCGACGGACGGTAGCCCGGTCCGGGCGCCCCAAGGCCACTCAGCCGTCGCTTCCACTCCGTATTAGCCGGGGCTAACATGAGGCGGGATCCCGCCCCCCGACCGGCCCCGAGGGCCTCCGTGCGCCGAGTCCTCATCCTGCTCGCCCTGCTCCTGGTCGCCGCCGGCAGTGCCGGCTGCGGCCCCTGGCCGGGCGACGTGGCCGACGACGGGCGGGTCCACGTGGTCGCGACGACCAACATCGTCGGCGACCTGGCCCGGCAGGTGGGCGGCGACCGGGTGCGGGTGACCCAGCTCATGGCCCCCGGCGTGGACCCCCACCTGTACAAGGCGAGCGCCGGGGACGTGCGCCGGCTGCGCCGGGCCGACCTCGTGCTGTTCGGGGGCCTGGAGCTCGAGGGGCGCATGGAGGACCTCCTGCGGGAGGTGGGCGAGCGTCAGCCCACCGCCGCGGTCACCGATGCGATCCCGCGTGAGCGCCTCATCGCGCTGGAGGAGGCGCCCGGCCGGTATGACCCGCACGTGTGGTTCGACCCGTCGCTCTGGGCCCTGGCGGCGCTGCACACCGGTGAGGAGCTCGCGAAGGTCGACCCGGCGGGCGCCGGGATCTACCGGGCCCGCGCGGCCCGCTTCGCGGCGTCGCTGCGGCGCCTCGGGCGCGAGGCGGATCGCACACTCGGCCGGGTGCCGCCCCGCAGCCGGGTCGTGGTGACCTCGCACGATGCGTTCGCCTACTTCGGCCGGCGATTCGGGTTCGACGTCGCGCCCATCCAGGGCGTCTCCACCGTCGGCGAGGCCTCCACCGCCGACGTCGACCGGGTGGCCCGGATCGTGGCCGACCGGGGCCTGGGGGCGGTGTTCGTGGAGTCCAGCGTGCCCACGCAGACCATCGACGCGGTCCTCGCCGCCGCCCGCGAGCGGGGCCAGGCCGCCCGGGTGGGCGAGGAGCTCTTCTCGGACTCCGCCGGCGACGCCGGGACCGTCGAGGCGACCTACGCCGGGATGCTCCGCCACAACGTCCGCGCCATCGCCGAGGGCCTCTCATGACCGCCGCCGGACGGCTGCCCGCCCTGGAGGTGCGCCACCTGACCGTCTCCTACGGGGCGCGGCCGGCGCTCTGGGACGTGGACGCGAGCTTCCCCGCCGGCGCGATGTCGGCCATCGTCGGGCCCAACGGCTCGGGCAAGTCGACGCTGATCCGCGCCGCGCTCGGCCTGGTGCCGGCCGACGCCGGTCAGTCGAGCGTCGACGGCCGTCCCGCGCGGAGCGCCCTGGACCGCGTCGCCTACGTGCCGCAGCGGGAGGCCGTCGACTGGGACTTCCCGATCACCGTGCGCGAGGTGGTCGAGATGGGCCGCTACCGCCACGCCGGCTGGGTGCGCCGCCTGCGCGCCCGCGACCGCGAGGTGGTCGACTCCGCGCTGGAGCGGGTCGGGATGGCGGCGCTGGCCCGGCGGCAGATCGGCGCGCTCTCGGGCGGCCAGCGCCAGCGGGCCTTCATCGCCCGCGCGCTCGCCCAGGAGGCCGGCCTGATGCTCCTGGACGAGCCGTTCCAGGGCATCGACGCCCGCACCGAGGCGGCGCTCCTGGGCCTGCTCGGCGAGCTCAGGGACGCCGGGACCTCGCTGGTGGTCGTCCATCACGACCTCGCGACGGTGCGGGCCGCGTTCGACTGGGCGCTGGTCCTGAACGTGCGCGCGGTGGCCCAGGGGCCGGTGGGCGAGGTGATGACCGCGGAGATCCTGCGGCGGGCCTACGGCGCGGCCTCGCTCGGGCTCGACGACCAGGCGCTCGAGGACGCGCTGTGGGCGGGCTGATCTCGCTCATCCCGCTGCCCTACCCCGACGCCGTCGTGGCGCTCGGGGCGCTGGTGCTGGGGGTGACCGCCGGGGTGCTCGGGGCCTTCGCGGTGCTGCCGCGCCGCAGCCTGGTCGGTGACGCGCTGGCCCACGCCGCGCTCCCGGGCGTGTGCCTGGCCTTCATCCTGACCGGGGCCAAGGACCCGGCGGCGCTGCTGGCCGGGGCGGCGGTCGCGGGCCTGGTCGGCGCGGTCCTGATCATCCTCATCGAGCGCACCAGCCGCATCCGCCCGGACGCGGCCATCGGGGTGGTGCTCTCGGTCTTCTTCAGCCTGGGGATCGTGCTGCTCACCGCGATCAGCCACTCCGGCAACGCCCAGCAGGCGGGCCTGGAGCGCTACCTGTTCGGGCAGGCGGCCGGGCTGGTGGAGCGCGACGTGGTGGTCATGGGGCTGGTCGGCGCGGCCGGCCTCTCCCTCGTGCTGGTGCTGCTGCGGCCCCTGCGGGCGGCGATGTTCGACCGCGAGTTCGCCGGGTCCATCGGGCTCCCGGTGCGCGCCCTGGAGCTTGCGACCACGGTGCTCCTGGTCGCCGCCATCGTGATCGGCCTGCGCATGGTGGGGGCCATCCTGATGGTCGCCATGCTGGTCGTCCCCGCGGTCGCCGCCCGGCAGCTCACCGGCCGCCTGGGGCCGCTGCTGCTGGTGGCCGCCGGCGTGGGGGCGCTGGTCGGCGTGAGCGGCGCCCTCCTCTCGGCCCGGGCCGAGGCGCCCACCGGCCCGGTGGTGGTGCTGGTCGGGGTCCTGCTGGTGGTCGCGCTGCTGCTGCTCGCCCCCGGGCGCGGCGTGCTCTGGGGCTGGGCGCGCCGCCGCCGCGAGCGCCGCCGCGAGTCGGCCACGGCCCTCCTGGTCGACATCGAGAGCCTCATGCACGCGGGGCCCCCGCCCACGCTGGAGCAGGTCGCGCTGGCCTCCGCCCGCCCCCGGCCGCACCTGCGCCGGGCGCTCCGCGACCTCGACCGCGCGGGGCTCGTGGCCCACGACGGGGAGCGCCTGCGGCTCACCGAGTCGGGGGCCGCCGCCGCCCACGCCGCGCTCGAGCGCCGGCGCCTGTGGTCGGCGTGGCTCGAGCATGGCTGGCAGATCGGCGTGCCGGGCGCGGTGGAGCCGGACCCCCGCGACCTGCGCGGAAGCCTCGGCGACCAGGCGGCCGACCGGCTGGAGCGCCTCGCCCGGGAGGCGGCGGCGTGAACGACGACCTCACGATCATCGTCACCGCCGGCCTGGTCGCCACCGCCTGCGGGCTGCTCGGGCCGTTCCTGGTCCTGCGCCGGGTGGCGCTCATGGGCGACGCGGTGAGCCACGCGGTGCTCCCGGGGATCGTCGCGGTCTACCTGCTCCTGGACACCCGCGCCCCGCTGCCGGTGGTCGTGGGGGCGGCCGCGTTCGCGGTGGTGTGCGTGCTGGCCATCGACGCCCTGCGGGGGACCGGCCTGGTCGCCTCCGACGCGGCCATCGGGCTGGTCTTCCCCGCGCTCTTCGCCATCGGGGTGCTCGGCATCGACCGGTACGCCGACTCGGTGCACCTGGACCTCGACTCGACGATCTACGGCGAGATCGCGTTCGTCCCGTTCCGGACCCTGGACGTGCTCGGGGTGGAGGTCGCCCAGGCCGTGGTGGTGCTCGGCGCGGTGACCCTGGTGAACCTGGTCCTCGTCGCGGTGTTCTGGAAGCCGCTCAAGGCGACCTCCTTCGACCCCGAGTTCTCACGCACGGTGGGGATCTCCCCCGTGCTGGTGTCGCGCCTGCTGCTGGTGGCGGTGGCGGTCACCGCCGTCGCGGCGTTCGAGGCGGTCGGGGCCATCCTGGTGGTGACCCTCATCATCGTGCCGGCGGCGACCGCGTACCTGCTCACCGACCGGCTGTGGATGATGGTCGCCGTGGCGGTCGGCGTGGGCTGGCTGGGCGCGGTGCTCGGCTACGGCGGGGCGCTGCGCGCCGACGCGTCGATCGCCGGGGCCATGGGGCTGGTGTGCGCGGTCTGCTTCGTGGTGGCGTTCCTGTGCTCGCCGCGGCACGGCCTGCTCGCCCGCGCGGTGCGCCGTTCCCGGCGCCGGCGGGCGCTCGCGCGGGCGATCGAGGAGTCCGCCACCGCGTGACGGCCGCCCGGGCCGCGGCGGAGAGGGGGCGTCACCCCACCGCCGGAGGACCCCGCCATGCGCCGCCGCCTCGCCCTCGCCGCCCTGCCGCTCCTCGTCCTCCCCGCGGCCGGGGCGGCCGCGCCCGCCGGGCCCCCGGACCTCGACGTGCTCATCGCGATCGACACCACCGGCTCCATGACCCCCTCCATCGAGCAGGCCAAGCGCGACGCGCGCCAGGTGGTGGCCGACACGCAGGCCGCGGTGCCCGGCGCGCGGTTCGCGGTGGCCGAGTTCCGCGACGCCGGCGACCGGCCGGCGTACGCGCTGGTGCAGGCGATGACCGGCGACCCGGACCGGGTGGCCGGGGCCATGCAGGGCCTCTTCGCCGACGGCGGCGGTGACAGCCCCGAGGCCTACGCCACGGTGTTCCGCCGGGCGGCGGCCGACGAGGCGGTCGGGTGGCGCGCGGGCGCCCGGCGGCTCCTGGTCGTGATCGGCGACGCCGAGCCCCACGGCGCCGGCGCCGCGGGCCTGGCCGGGTGCTCCGACCGCTCGGCCGACCCCCTCGGCGTGCCGGTGCGCGCGGCCCTCGCCGAGCTCCGGGCCGCCGAGGTGAGCCTGGCGATGATCCTGCAGGCCTCGTCGGCCTCGACCACGCTCGAGTGCTACCGCTCCATCGCCAACGCCGCCTTCGGCCAGGGCTCGGCGCGGCAGTCGGGCGACGGCACGGCCCGGCCCGAGGGGCCGGTGCCGTCCGCGCCGGGCGGTGGCGAGGACGCCGCCGCCGCGCCGGCGCCGGCGCCGGCGCCGGCGCTGCGCACCGCGCTCCGCGCGGCCATCGCCGCGGCGCTCCCGCAGGCCCGGGTGGTACGCCGCCCGGGCGGCCTGCGCGTGGTCGTGACCAACCCCACGGGGCGTGCGGTACGGGTGGCGCGGGTGCGCCTGGCCCTGCCCCGGGGCGTCCGGGTGACCACCGCGCCCGGCGCGGTCCGCGTCGCCGGGGGCCTCGAGTGGCGCCGGGCCCTGATCCTCGCCCCGGGCCGGAGCGTGGTGCGCCGGGTCGGGCTGACCGGGCCCGCCCGGGGGGCCCGCGCGAGCCTCAGCCTCGCGTGAGCCTCAGGTACTCGTCGGCCCCGCGCTGGAACTCATACCCCACCGGGACGACCTCGCTCCTCACGCCCTCGGCGGCGAGGGCCGCGCGCATGTCCTCCAGGCCCGGGTGGCGCACCAGGGTGGTGTCGACCAGCGGGAACAGGCGCACCTCGTCGCGGGCCACCCGCAGGAGCTCCCGCATGGCGGCCAGGTGGTCGTCGTGGTCGAGGTGGTCCGGGTAGGTGAAGAGCAGGTGCGCCGAGAGGGCGAGCCGGACCGCGCCGTCGGCCAGGGGCAGCCGCGGGAGCGCGGCGGCCACGTAGGCCTCCGGATGGGCCCGGCGGTCGTCGGCGAAGGCGCGGAGCGCGCCCAGGCGCCGCCGCCGGTGATCGCCCAGCGAGCCGAAGAAGGTCCACACGTACAGCCCGGGGTGGTCGCGCACGTAGCGGTTGCCCCGCAGCGTCTCGTCCCGGCCGTGCACGAGCAGCGCATCGGGGTCCAGGGCGTAGGCCGGGTCCATCGAGACCGCCCGGCCGCCGCGGGCGCGCACCCCCGCGGCGAAGCCGCCGCACCCCCCGGGGCAGTCCAGCACCGGCCCGGCCAGCACCTCGGCGTCGGTGAGGCCGAACATCGCCCGGTACTCCTCATACGGCCGGGCGGTCACCAGGACGTCCCCGACCCCGCGAAAGCTCCCCATGCCGGCGGGATCCTCCCCGATGGGAGAGCCGCGCGCCCCGGCCTTTGTCCCCAGGGCCAAGGCCCACGGTCCGCCGGGGGCCCTAGGCTTGCCACCCGTCGCGGGGCGCCTCCAGGCCCCGCGGCGATCCCGGAGGTCAGTGCGTGTCACTCTTCACCGGTTACCGGCCGGAGGGCTTCTACGACGAGATGTTCTCGTCCGACGGGGCCCCGAGGCCGCATTACGAGCACCTCTTCCGCGGCCTGTTCGGCCTGCGGGAGCGGGCCTTCGCGGCCAAGGCGCAGCTCGCCGCGCGCTCGTACCTGACCCAGGGCATCACCTTCGCGTACCAGGGGCGCGAGCAGCCCTTCCCGTTCGACCTGCTGCCGCGGCTCATCCCGAGCGACGAGTGGGACCGCCTGGAGCGCGGCCTGGTGCAGCGGGTCAAGGCGCTCGACCGCTTCTGCGCGGACGTCTACGGCGAGCGGCGGGCGGTGCGCGACGGGGTGGTGCCCAATCGCCTGGTGGTCACCTCCGCCTCCTACCAGCGTGAGATGGCCGGGCTCGTGCCGCCGGGCGGCCGCTACGTGCACGTGGCCGGCATCGACCTGATCCGCGACCTCGACGGGACCTGGCGGGTGCTCGAGGACAACGTGCGCACGCCGTCGGGGCTCTCCTATGTGGTGCAGAACCGCAAGTTCATGCGCCGGGTCTTCGCCGAGGCGTTCGTCGCCCACGAGGTGCGCCCGGTCGACGACGCGCCGTACCTCATGCACGATGCCCTCTCCGCCGCCGCGCCCGAGGGCGTCGCCCACCCGCGCATGGTCCTGCTCACCCCGGGGCCGTACAACGCCGCCTACTACGAGCACGCCTTCCTGGCCCAGCAGATGGGGATCCCGCTGGTGGAGGGCCACGACCTGGTCGTGCGGGACCGGCGGGTGTGGCTCAAGACCACCTCCGGCCAGGAGCCGGTGGACGTCATCTACCGGCGCATCGACGACGCGTTCCTCGACCCGGTGGCGTTCCGGGCCGACTCGGTGCTCGGGGTGCCCGGCCTCATGCAGTGCCATCGCGCCGGCACGGTGGCGCTCTGCAACGCGGTCGGGGTCGGGGTGGCCGACGACAAGGCCGTCTACTGCCACGTGCCCGACCTCATCCGCTACTTCCTCGGCGAGGAGCCGCTGCTGGAGCAGGTGCCGACCTACCGGCTCGAGCGCGAGGAGGACCGCGAGTACGTGCTGGACAACCTCGACAAGCTCGTCGTGAAGGCGGTGGACGGCGCGGGCGGCTACGGGATGCTGGTCGGCCCGCACGCCTCGCCCCAGGAGCGCGAGTCGTTCGCCAAGGACGTGCGCCGCAACCCGCGGGGCTACATCGGCCAGGAGACCATCGCGCTCTCCCGGGCGCCGGTCTTCGTGGACGGCCGGTTCCGCGCGCGCCATGTCGACCTGCGCCCGTTCGTGCTCTACGGCGACGAGCCGCGCGTGGTGCCCGGCGGCCTCACCCGGGTGGCGCTGCGCGAGGGGTCGCTGGTGGTCAACTCCTCGCAGGGCGGCGGCAGCAAGGACACCTGGGTCCTGGCGGGCGACCCATGATGCTCGCCCGCGTCGCCGAGTCGCTCTACTGGACCGCGCGCAACCTGGAGCGCTCCGAGACGCTCTCGCGCCTGCTGGAGGTCAGCCACTCGCTCGCCCTGGAGGGATCGGGCAACGGCACGGCCAGCCGGTCGGTCTGGGAGCCCGTGGTCGAGGTCACCGGGGACCTGGAGGCGTTCCTGCGGATGCACCGCCGGGCCGAGGAGCGGAGCGTCTCGTGGTTCCTCACCTTCAACCCGGTGAACCCCAACTCGATCCTGGCGTGCCTCACCCGCGCGCGGCTGAACGCCCGCAGCGTGCGCGACCTGCTGCCCACCGAGGTGTGGGAGGCGGTGAACTCGGCCTACCTCGACGTGCTGGCCTGGACCCCGCGCCGGCTCGCCCGGGAGGGCATCTACCCGTTCTGCCAGCTGGTCCGCCGCCACTCCCACCTCATCCAGGGCCTGATCGACCAGGAGATGCGCCGCGACGAGGCCTGGCAGTTCCTGCGCCTGGGCCGCTACCTGGAGCGTGCGGAGAAGTCCGCGCGCCTGCTCGAGGTCAAGTACCACCTGTTCGCGCCGGAGGACCCCGCCCTCGGGGCGCCGCTCGAGCTGACCCAGTGGCGGGCGCTGCTCTCGTCCGCCGCGGCCCACGAGGCGTACCTGCACACCGACCCCACCGAGCTCACCCCGGTGGCCGTGGCGCGCTTCCTGGTGCTCGACGAGCTCTTCCCCCGCTCGGTCCTGTTCGGCCTCAACGAGGTCGAGCGCGCGGTGTCCGCGCTCGTGGAGTGGGGGGTCGTCCCCCCCGACCCGGAGCCGCTCCGCCTGGCGCGGGCCGCCCGTGGCATGCTGTTGGACCTGCCCACCCTGCCTGCCGACCGGCGCCTGGCGGAGCTGCTCGACCGCATCCAGGCCCGGTGCAACGAGATCGGCGAGGCGCTCTCGGAGACCTGCTTCGCATACCCCCACCACGACCCCTCAGGCCATGACCGGCAGCGCCCGCAGGCTGCACGCCAAGCACAGAACTGAGCTCACCTACGCCGGGTTCGCCCGGGAGAGCGTCAACGAGGTCCGGCTGACGCCCGGGCCCGGTCAGCGCCTCTGGGTCGAGCACGCCGAGGTGACGGTGGATCCCCCCGCGGCCATGAGCGCCCACCGCGACGCCTTCGGGAACGACGTGGTCTGGTTCCAGGTCGAGGAGCCCCACGACCGCATGACCATCGAGGCCCGGGCCACGGTGGTCTCGCACGACCCGCTGCCGGTCGTCTCGCCGCTGGAGCCGGACCAGAAGTGGGCGGCCATCGCGAGCCCGGAGTACGAGGACGCCCTGGCCGAGTACCTGGTGCCCTCGACGTACGTGTCGTGGGGCGAGGCGGTGGCCGATCTGGCGTCCGACCTCCACGTGCGCCGCAACGGGCGCGTCTCGGGGTGGGTGCACGAGCTCTCGGGCGCCGTCCACGGCCTGGTGACCTACGAGAAGGGCGTGACCACCGCCGACACCCCGGTGGAGACGGTCGCCCGCATCCGCCGGGGGGTCTGCCAGGACCTGGCCCACCTGGCCATCGCGCTCTGCCGGCGCGAGGGGGTGGCGGCCCGCTACGTGAGCGGCTGGCTCTACCAGCCGGGCCGCGGCGAGCCCAGCGAGAGCCACGCCTGGATCGAGGCGTACGTGCCCGGCGGCGGGTGGGTGGAGATCGACCCCACGCATCCCGAGCCGGTGGACTCGCGCTACATCCGCGTCGCGGTGGGTCGCGACTACGCCGACGTCGCCCCCGTGCGGGGCACCTACGTGGGCGACGCCACCGAGGCGATGGTGGTCACGGTCGACATCGAGGAGCCCGCCGCGGTCGCCTGATCGCCCCCGGGCGTCCGCGCCCGCCCCGGGCGGTCAGGCCCGGGTGGCGCCGGCCTTCGCCCGCCGGTCGGCCTGGGCCCCGGCGACGACGCTGGTGACGATGAACGCCAGCCAGACGATCAGCGTGCACAGGACCCAGGTCAGGATGCCCTCGATCTGGATCGAGTCGCTCACGATCTCGGTGATGAGCAGCGCGATCCACGCGGCGATGAGCCCCACCAGGAAGGCCGCGGTCGGGGCCTTGTCCCGCACCACCGCGCGCACCAGCGGGTACACGATCAGGCTCACCGCGGTGAAGACGACCAGGAGCAGCGGGAACCAGGCCCAGCTCACCTCGGCCCGGTCGAACAGCACGCCCATCAGGATGAGGGCGACCGCGTTGACCGCGAGCGCGACGATGACCCGGCTGCCGAAACCTCTCACGATGGGCAGGGTACGCGCCGCGAGGCCGCGCGCAAGGGGCTACTCACCCTCGTCGTGCCGTCCGCCGGCGGGGATCGGCACCTCGCTCGGCTGCACCCGGGCCCGCAGGCCCGCGGCGGTGAGCCCCTCGCGGAGCGCCTCCAGGGCGGCCTGCTCCCCGTGGGCCAGGCGCACCTCGGCCCCGGCCCCGGCCCCGCGGGCCCAGTCGATCAGCTCCGACCGCCCGGCATGGGCGGACAGGCCGCCGATGGTGGCCACCCGGGCGCGGTGGTCCACCTCGCGGCCCATGACCCGTACCACCGGGTCGCCCTCGACCAGCCGCCGTCCGAGGCCGCCGCGGGGCTGGTAGCCGACGATCACGACGGTGGTGTCGGGGTCGGGCAGGTGCGCGCGCAGGTGATGCAGGATGCGCCCGCCCGAGAGCATCCCGGAGCCGGCGATCACGATGGCCGCCTCGCGCGACGCGTTGATGGCCTTGGACTCGTCGACCGTCCTGGTGTAGATCAGCCGCTTGGGCCGGAAGGGGTCGCGGCCCCGCCGGTAGATGACGCGCACATCGTCGGAGAACTCCTCCGGGAACGCCTGGTAGACCTGCTCGATCCGCGTCGCGAGGGGCGAGTCCACGTAGACCGGGAGCACCGGCACCTCGTGGGCCTCCTCCATGCGGGCGATGTGGTAGAGGACGTCTTGCGTGCGCTCGAGGGCGAACGACGGGATCAGGATCTTCCCGCCGCGCGCGGCCCCCTCCCGGATGACGTGGGCGAGCTCGGCCAGGGTCTCGGGGAAGGGGCGGTGATCGCGGTCGCCGTAGGTCGACTCCATGAGCACGAGGTCGGCCGGCGGGCACGGGGGCGGGTCGGGCATGACGTCCTTGCGGGCGTTGCCGATGTCGCCCGAGCAGACCAGGCGGGTCCCGCCGTGCGCCATGAGCAGGCTGGCCGACCCCGGGATGTGGCCCGCCACCCGCGGCGTCACCACCAGCCCGGCCACCTCGGCCGGACGGCCGTAGGCGAGCGGGCGGAAGCGGCCGAGCGCCTCGGCCACGTCCTCGGCGCCGAAGGGCGCCTCGGCCACCGGCCGGCCCTTGCGCCGGTCGCGCTCGGCGTCCTCATGGCGGAGCTTGACCGTGTCGGCCAGCAGGTGCTCGCAGAGGTCGCGGGTGGCCGGCAGCGCGTGGACCGGCCCGCGGAAGCCGCGCCGCACCAGGAGCGGCAGGCGACCCGAGTGATCGAGGTGCGCGTGGGTCAGCACCACCGCGTCCACCTCGGCCGGGTCGAAGCCGAACGGGTCGTCGTTCAGCCGGGCGAGGGCCTCCGAGCCCTGGAAGAGCCCGCAGTCCACCAGCACCCGCGATCCGCCGAGCTCGATGAGGTGGCAGGACCCGGTGACCGTGCCGGCCCCGCCGAAGGAGCGGATCACGCGGGCCCGGCGGCGAGCAGCGCGGCCAGGCGGGCCAGGTTGCCCGGTGCGGTCCGCTCGACCGCGGCGGCGATGGGGCCGTCGAAGAAGCTCCGGAGGCCCCCGGAGCGCAGGGTCATCGAGAAGTGCAGCTCACAGCCCTCGCCGTCGGCCACCGCGACGTAGCTCCCGCGGGCGGTCACCGGGTCGTCCACCGCGAGCTCGACCCGCTCCCCGGGCACCACGACGGTCACCCGCACGCGCACGCTGATGTCGCGGCCGCCGACCTGCATCTCCTGGTGCCAGCCGCCGTCCCCGTCGGCGACCGAGGCGAGCACCTCCTCGCGCCAGCGCGGGTCGTTGCCCGGATCGGCGACCAGGGCGATGACCTCGTGGGCGGGGCGCGGCATACGCGCGCTGGCGCGGGCCTCGGCCATCGCCCTAGGGTCCGGTGCGGAGGGGGGCGTCCGTCATGCCCGGAACGCTCTCATGGACCGGCCCCCGGCGCCCTGCCTTCGAGGCGGGCGCCGGGGGCCGGCGATTGCTCGTGCTGAGGATCCGGACGGCCCGCCTGCGGCGAACTACGCGCCGGGACGGCCGCCCCGCATCGCCTCATCCATAGGCAACACCTCCCACCGGCCGCGCCGTCCACCCGGACGGCAGCCCGGCGGCCGGCATCGTCGTGGCGACTCCCCTCGCACACCCGCGTGGGCGGGTGCCCTCCGTCCGGTGCTCCTCGGCGGCCGACGCCCACACGCGCGCCCCGCGGCCGTCTCGCCCTGCGCCCTCCGGCGCACGCTGGACCGCTCCAGTCCGCACGAGGCGGGGGCGGTCGGCTTCATGGGCGTCGGCTGCGAGCGTGCGGCGGGTCATCCCTGCGCGCCTCCGGTCCGGACGGTGGAAGCGGAATCGAGGCCGACGGGCTCACCTGGCCGGCCCGGCTGGTGCTCGATCCCTCACGCCCAGCATCCGCCACCGACGGTGGCTGTGTCAACCCCTTCGCGCCGTGATCCGGCCAGCGATCGCCGATCCCGTCGGGTCCGGCGTCAGTGGCTCTCGATCACCCGGTCGACCAGGCCGTACTCCCGGGCCTCCTCGGCGGTGAAGAACCGGTCGCGCTCGGAGTCGGTGTGGATCTCCTCCGGGGTCTTGCCGGTGTGGTGGGCGAGGATCGCCTCCACCGTGCGGCGCAGGTTCAGGACCTCGCGGGCGTGGATCTCGATGTCGGTCGACTGGCCCGAGAAGCCCGAGGACGGCTGGTGGGTCAGCACGCGGGCGTTCGGCAGGCACATCCGCTTGCCCGCGGCGCCGCCGGCCAGGAGCAGGGCGCCCATGCTCATCGCGCTCCCGACGCAGATGGTCCCGACGTCGGGCTTGATGAACTGCATGGTGTCGTAGATCGCCATCCCGGCGTAGATCGAGCCGCCGGGGGAGTTGATGTAGAGCGAGATGTCCTTGTCGGGGTCCTCGCTCTCCAGGTGCAGGAGCTGGGCCACGATGAGGTTGGCGATCTGGTCGTTGACCGGGGTGCCCAGGAAGATGATCCGCTCGGCGAGCAGGCGCGAGTAGATGTCGAAGGAGCGCTCGCCGCGCGAGGTCTGCTCGATGACCATCGGGATGAGGGGGCTCACGGGCGGGGTCCTCCGTCGGGTCGGGATGCGAGGAAGGCGCCGAAGGCGGCCACGGCGCGCAGGTCGTTCTCGTGCAGGCGGTCGGCCGCCCACGCCAGCTCGTCGCGGGGGTCGGGGGCGAAGCCGGCGGGGTGGCGCACCGGCCGCGGGGGCGCGGCGCCGAGGGCGATGGCCAGGTCGAGGACCACCTCGCCGGGGGCCAGCCCGAGCGCCCGGGCCATCGGGCCGAGCCGCGCGAGCGAGGGCTCCTTGATGCCGCGCTCCACCTCCGACAGGTGCGCGGCGGACATGCCCGCCCGCTCGGCCGCGGCGCGCAGCGACAGGCCGGCCTCCTCGCGCCGGGCGCGGAGGATCAGCCCGAGCCTGCGGGCGAGGTCCGGCTCCGGAGGCCGGTGTTCGCCATGAGCGAACGCATGCACGCCATCAGCGTATCGCAGGTGCGGGGGCCGTCTCCGGGGACCGGGCGGCCCGCAGGCGCAGCACGAGCGCGCCGGCCAGCGCCGCCACCGCGATCGCGAACCAGAGCACCGCCCAGATGGCCGACGGACCGAACCACAGCTCGGCCACCGCGTCGGCGTCGTCGCCCGCCGGCTCCCCGTCGACCGCCCCCTGGGGGCCGAAGAGGACCCAGAGCGCCCGGATGGCGTTCAGGCCGGTCACCAGGGCCACGACGTCGAGCACCAGCGCGCGGACCGCGATGGGCGTGAACGCGGCCCCGACCAGGGCGAGCCCGATGAGGGCGACGCTCACCCGGCCCTCGCCGGGGATGAGCGCCGCCGAGAGCAGCATCCCGCCGCCGACCACCAGCAGGGCCGGGCGCACCGCACCGCGGAAGCGGCCGGCGACCAGCAGCAGCCCGGCGACGATCGAGGTGGTCACGTACCCCGCCGAGGCGATCACCACCGCCTGGGTGGTCGAGCCGATCCCCGAGGAGGTGACCCGGCCCGAGCCGTCCGAGAACACCTCCAGGCGCTCCACCCCGCCTCCGGTGAGCAGCGTGGCCGCGGCGTGCCCGGCCTCGTGCACCCAGGTCGCCAGGAGCAGGAGGGGCAGGCCGAGGAACCCGCCGAAGGGGATGAGGGAGATCGCGAGCGCGATGGCGCCGGCGAGCGCCAGGCGCGGGCGGGAGGCCATGACCCCGTCGCCGCGGCCCGGGCCTCCGGTGGTGGTCGCGGTCGTGAGGCCGTCCACGGACCGCAGGGTACGGGTTACGCGGCGCGGGACCGCCGGGCGCGCTTCTCGGCGTACATCGCCCGGTCGGCGTCCCCGTAGGCGGCCCGGAGGCCCCGCCCCGGATCGCGCGCCGCCGCGCCCACCGATGCGGGCACCCCGGCCCCGGCGAGCGCCGCCCGGGCCCGTTCGGCCAGCCGCTCGGCCCCGGCGGCGTCGGTCTCGATGCCGAGGACCGCGAACTCGTCGCCGCCGATCCGGGCGCACACGTCGCCCTCGCGCAGCGACCCGCGGAGCGCCGCGGCCGCGCGGACGATGAGCTCGTCCCCGGCCGGATGGCCCCCCGCGTCGTTCACGTGCTTGAGGCCGTCGAGGTCGATCGAGAGGACCGCGGCGGGGTGGCCGTGGCGGTGGCACCGGTGCTCCTCGCGCGCGATGAGCGCGTCCCAGGCCCGGCGGTTGGGCAGGCCGGTGACCGGGTCCGACAGCGCCGCGACCTCCGCCCGCTCGGCCCGGCGCTCGGCGCTGCGGAGCTGGAGCTCACGGGCCAGCAGCCCCCCGAGCAGCCCCCCGAGCAGCTCGACCAGCGGGAGCTCCGCGGCCAGGCGCGGGTCGGCGGGCGCCGGGTCGATGGCGCAGAGGGTGCCGAACAGCCGGCCGTGCTCATCGGTGAGGGGCACGCCGACGTAGGACCCGATCGGGACCTGGCGGGCGATCGGCGCCTCGGCGTAGGCCGGGACGGCACCGGGGTCGGGGGCGAAGCGCGGCCCCTCCCCGCGGACCATGCGGGAGCAGAAGGAGTCGGTCCAGCGGAAGACCGATCCCGCGGCCACCCCGTAGCCGTGGTCCTCGGCGCTCAGGACCACCCAGTCCTCGCCGGCGACGCGGGTGACCATCCACAGGCCGAAGCCCAGGCGCTCGTGCAGGTGCTCGAGCACGGCGCGGGAGGCCGCCTCGAAGTCGGCCATGGGGGCGTGGGGGAGCGGGCCGGGCATCTCTCGCGCTGTCTTCGGCACCGCGTCGCCGGCCTTGACCCGCCGGGACAGGGCTACCGGTCCTGGTCCCGGCGGCGGGCCCGGCGGGCGCGCACGGGGCGCACCGCCAGGAGCTCCACGGCCACCACCGCCACGACGGCCGCCGCGGTGGCCAGGCCGACGGTCAGCCAGGGGCTCTCCGGGCCGCCGGGCATGGCGAGCACGAACGTCCACACCAGCCCGCCGACGAGCGCCACCCGGCCGATGAGGCCGACGTCGATCGACCCCTCGCCGTGCCGGCGCAGCCAGGGGCCGACCAGCGCGAGCTCGACCCCGACCACGACCGCGATCGCGCCGAGGGTGGCGATGAGGAGCGACGGCATCGGGCCGAGCCCGGTCTGGGGCACGGCCAGGAGCAGCACGAGCCACGAGGGCACGAACACCAGGGCGCGCCGGGCCACCCGGGCGGTGAGGCGGGCCTGCTGGTCGTAGGCCGAGATCTCGCGCTCGGGCCAGTCCCTGGGCGGGGCCATCCCCGTCAACGATAGACCGCCCGGACCGCGTCGAGCAGGCGTTCCAGATGGGCCTCGTCGCGCGCGGCGACCATCGTCCCGCGCCAGGCCAGGCCGAGCGGCACCGCATCCAGCGGGCGGCCCTCCCCGTCGCGCACCGCCGCCCCGAGCTCCCGCGCGACCAGGTGCGCGGCGGCCACGTCGACCACCCGACCGGGGCGGAGCGCCGCCATCCCGTCGGCCCGGCCCAGGGCGACCGCGGCCATCGAGATCGCGAGCGACCCGAGCGCGCGGAGCCGGTAGACCCCCTCGAGCGTGGCCGCCGCCGCGGTCACCCGCCGGGGCGAGACACCCTCCAGCACGACGACCTCGAGCCCCGCCGGGGCCCGGACCGGGGGCGCCGTGCCGTCGACGGTCACGCCCCCGCCCCGCACCGCGACGATCTCCTCGCCGCTCGTGAGGTGCCGCAGATAGCCGATCCGCACGTCGCCGAGGGCCGGGCCGTCGGCGACGGCGATCGAGAGGCAGAAGTCCGGCAGGCCCCGCTTGGCGTTCAGGCTCCCGTCGATGGGGTCGACGACCACGACGGGGGCGCCCGCCGGCCCCGGCCGCTCGCCCACCTCCTCGCTGACCAGCGCGTGGGCCGGCGCGCCGGCCAGCACCCCGAGCACCGCGTCCTCGGCCACCCGGTCCACCAGGACCGTGGTGTCGCCGCCGGCGCCGTCGCCCACCGGCTCGGTCCACCGCTCGGGCGGGACCCCGGCGATGGCGGCGGCCACCCGCTCGCCGGCCGCGCGGACGACCGCGAGCCAGCGGGCGGTGTCCGCGTCAGTCCAGGGGCTGGAAGGCGACGCCGGTGAGGAGCTTGGGGAAGAAGTAGGTGGACTTCTGCGGCATGACCTCGCCGGCCTCGGCCACCTCGGCCACCTGCGTGGTGGAGAGCGGGCGCACGATGAGCGCCGCCGCCGCCGCACCGGACCGCACGCGGTCCCACGCGGCGGTCGCGTCCTTGGTGTAGGTGAGCACGCCCCGGCGGGCCAGCGCGGCCTGGTCGCCTCCGAGCGCCGGGACCAGCAGGTCGCGCTCGAGCACCGAGAGGTCCAGGCGGCCGGCCGGGGAGGGGTCATCGCTCGGGCGGCCCACCAGCACCGCGGCGCGACCGGGGAGCACCAGGCCGAAGGCGGGGACCCCGGCGGGCTCGGCGTGCAGCGCGTCGAGCAGGGCGTCGACCCCGCCGTCGACCGGGCGGACGTCCATCCGCGCCTCGGCCCCCTCGGGCCACTCGCCGAGCACCCGGTGGGTCGGGAGCACGACCAGCCCCGGGTCCTCGATCGCCGTGAGGCCCATCATCACGTGGTCCCAGGGGCCGTCCCCGCCCTCCGCCCGCCGCTCGTCGCGGTAGGCGAGCGCCGTCTCGTAGCGGTGGTGGCCGTCGGCGATGAGGATCCAGCGGCCCGCGAGGGCGGCCGACACGGCGGCGCAGGCGGCGGCGTCCTCGATCACCCAGACGCGGTGGAGCGTGCCCTCGTCGTCGGTCACCTCGCCCAGCGGCGGTCCGCTGACCCCGGCGGCCGCCCAGGCCGTGCCCTCCGGATCCGGGTACAGGCCGTAGATCGGCGAGAGCTGCACGCCGGTCGCCCGCATGAGCCGCAGGCGGTCCTCCTTGGGCCCGGCGTGGGTGCGCTCGTGCGGGCGCACCACGCGGGCGGCGTAGGGCTCGAGGGCGACGGTGGCGAGCAGGGTGCGCCGCTCGTGGACCGACCCGTCGCCCAGCGTGAAGCGCTGGGTCCAGGCCAGCATGACCGGCGCCTCGTGCTGCCGGATGACGCCGTCGGCCAGCCAGGCGGCGATGACCGCGCGCACCTGGTCATACGGCACGTCGGGCAGGTCGACCCGCACGACGTTCCAGGGGCTCCGGGCGGCCAGGCGCTCCCGGTCCCCGGGTGACACGACGTCATACGGGGGCGCCACCAGGTCGCCCAGGGGGCCCGCGACGGCCTGGTCGTAGGTGATGGCGCGGAAGGCGCCCACCCGGGCCCCGGTCCACTGCTCCGGCGACGACACGGGGCGGGAGGCTACCGGGCGGGGGCGTCCGGCGCCGGACCTACCATGGGTCGTCCGATGCTCGCGGACCTCACCCCAGACCAGCGGCGTGCGGTCACCCACGCGGGCGGCCCCATGCTGGTCCTGGCCGGGGCCGGCTCGGGCAAGACCCGGGTGCTGTGCCGCCGCCTGGCCTGGCTGGTCGAGCAGGGCGCCGACCCCGGCGAGGTCCTGGCCCTCACGTTCTCGGCCCGGGCGGCCGAGGAGCTCCGCGGGCGGGCCGAGGACCTGCTCGGCGGCGCCCACGCCACGCTCCGGGTCATGACCTTCCACGCGTTCGCGATGGACGTCGTCCGGGTCCACGGGTTCGAGCGGGACCTGGCGCCGGGGCTGCGGCCCGCAACGCAGGAGGAGCGCGTGCTCCTGCTGCTGGACCGCCTGGCCGAGCTCGACCTGCGCGAGGAGGACCTGCGCCGCGACCCCGCCCAGGTGGCCGACGCCGTCGTGCGGCGCATCGACCGCTGCCGCGACGAGCTGGTGGAGGCGGGCGACTTCCGCCGCTGGGCGGAGGAGCGCCTGGCCGCGGCGGGCCGGCCGGCCGACGAGTGGCGGGCGCGCCGCGACCTGGAGTTCGCGCGCGCGTTCGAGGCCCACGACGCCTGGCTGGCCGAGCTCGGCCTCGAGGACTTCGGCATGAGCCTCACCCGCGCGCTCGCGCTCCTGCGCGCGCACCCCGACCGGCTGGCCGCCGTGGCGGAGGGCGCCCGGCACGTGATGGTGGACGAGTTCCAGGACACCAACCACGCCCAGGCGGAGCTCCTGTACCTGGTCGCCGGCGGCGCCCGCAGCCTGGTCGTGGTGGGCGACGACGACCAGGGCATCTACCGCTTCCGGGGGGCCAGCACCAAGAACGTGACCGACTTCCGGTCCCGCTTCCCCGATGCCCCGGTCGTGCGCCTGGAGCTGAACCACCGCTCGACCCAGGCCATCCTGGACGCCGCCCACGCCGTGGTCGAGCCCATCCCCGGCCGCCAGCCCAAGGCCCTGCGGGCGCTCCCGCAGGCGACCGGGCCGGCGCCGGAGCTGTGGATGGCGCCGGACCCCGAGGGCCAGGCCCGCGCGGTGGCCGACGGCATCCTCGCGCTCGCCCGGGCCGGGGTCCCGCTGGAGGAGCAGGCCGTGCTGATGCGCGCCGTGCGCACCGAGGCGCGCCCCGTGGTCGAGGCCCTGGAGCGCGCCGGGATCCCGCACCAGGTGCACGGGGGGCTGGGCCTCCTGGAGCGGCGCGAGGCGCGCGCGGTCATCGCCTGGCTGCGGGCCGTGACCGACCCGTCCGACGCGCAGGCGCACCTGCGGCTGGCCTCCGACCGGGCCATGGGCCTGCCCTGGGTGCGGGCGGCGGAGGTCGTCTCGGAGGCCCGGGCGGCCGGGCGGGGGGCGGCCGGCGCGCTCGTCGCCCTGGGCGAGGAGGTCGGCGAGGTCGTCGACCGGGCCGGCCTGCGCCGGGCGGCGATCGCCCTGGGCGGCGCCGAGGGGGCCGCCCGGCTGGCCGACCTGGCCGCGCTCGAGCGGCTGGCCCGTGAGGTCTGCCGGACCACGCCGGGCATCGACGCGGCGGGGCTCGCCCGGCGGCTCGACGGCCTGGCCGCGGTCGGCGTGCGGGGCGACACCGGCGCCCCGGCCGAGCGGGCCGGCGTGCAGGTCATGACCGTGCACCAGGCCAAGGGGCTCGAGTTCGACGCGGTCTTCTGCATCGGGATGGTCCACGCGGGGTGGCCGGGCCGGGACCGCCCGGGCCCGGACATCCCGGACGCGCTGCTCCCGGAGGCGCTCCCCCGTGGCCGTGACGCGCACGTGGCCGAGGCCCGGCGGCTCGCCTACGTGGCCCTCACGCGGGCCCGCCGGCACCTGATCCTGTGCGTCCACCGGGCGGGCGAGCGGGGCGCCCCCCAGCGCCCCTCGGTGTTCGTGGAGGAGGCCCGCCGGGCCCTCGGCGACCCGCCGTTCCGCGCCGTGGGCGAGTCGCCCGACCGCGCGGTGCTCCGCCGGGTCGGCGACCGCCGGCGCGCGCTCGAGCAGGCGGTGGCCGCGGCGGCGCGGGCCCGGGCCGCGGGCCAGGACGATCCGGCCCTCGGCACCGCCGTGGCCGCGGCCGCCGACGCGCTGGTCGACGCCCGGGCCGAGGCGCTCGCCCCGCCGCCCCCGCCGGCGCCGCCGGCCGCGCCGGCGCCCCGGCCGGCCCGCCCCGGCCTGGACCTCTCGCCCACCGACATCTCCCGGTACATGACCTGCCCGCTCGCGTTCCGGTTCGCCCGGATCGACCGGGTGCCGCCGCGCGAGGTCCCCGCCCGGGCCATCGGGGTGGCCGCCCACGCCGCGCTCGAGGCCCATCACCGGCCCGGGGGCACCGGCGGGGATGCGGATCGGCTGGTGGCCCGGTTCGCGGTCGAGCTCAGGCGGGCGGGGGTCGACACGACGGCCGAGGGCCGCCAGGCGCTCGCGCGGGCGCGGACCTGGCTGCCGCGCCACGTGGAGCGCCACCAGCGCTCCCGCGTGCGCACGGTCGCGGTCGAGCAGGCGTTCACCCTGCACGTCGGCCCGCATCGCGTGCGCGGGCGCATCGACCGGGTGGACGCCCATCCCCAGGGCGGCCACCAGCTCGTCGACTACAAGACCGGCCGGCCGCCGGCCGAGCCGGACCGCCGGCCCGGCGAGGTCGTGTTGCACCTGTACCTGGAGGGCGTGCGCCAGGGGTGGGGGCTCGAGCCGCGCGGCGCCACCCTGGACTACGTGCTCGACGGCGAGGTCCGCCCCCTCCACCCCGAGCCGGAGGAGGTCGCCGGGGCGCTCGAGGTGGTGCGCGAGGTGGCCGACGGCATCGGCGCCCGGCGCTTCGCGCCCCAGCCGGGGTGGTCCTGCCGGTCGTGCGACTTCGCCCTGCTCTGCCCGGCGATGGACCGATGAGCGCGCCGGGGGGCGGCGTCGCCTCGCTGCGCGAGGGCCATCCGGTGGAGGGGGTGTTCGCGGTGCGCCGCAAGGAGCGGCGGCTCTCCCGGCGGGGTGAGCCGTTCCTCTCGCTGACCCTGGCCGACGCGACCGGGGCGATCCCGGCGATGGTGTTCGACGAGCCCGACTTCTTCGCCGCGCGGTTCGAGGCCGGCGACCGGGTGCGGGTGACCGGCGACGTCATCGCCCGGGGTGGGCGCCCGGTCGTGCGGGTGCGCCACATCCGCCCGGCGGCCGATGAGGCCGCGCCCGAGGACCTGCTCCCGCGAAGCCACCGCGACCCGGACGAGCTCTTCGGCTTCGTGCTCCACCTGGCCGACGAGGTCGCCGATCCCGCCCTGCGGCGCACGCTCGCGGCGCTCACCGGCGACGAGGGCCTCGCCCGGGCGTGGCGGACGGTGCCGTGCACCCGCAGCGGCCACCACGCCTACCTGGGCGGGCTGGTCGAGCACTCCGTCGGGGTCGCGGCGGTCTGCCAGGCGCTGTGCACCTGGCATCCGCGCCTCGACGCGGACCTCCTGCTCACGGCCGCACTCGTCCACGACATCGGCTACACCCGGGCGTGGCGGCTGGGGGCGACGGTCGAGCCCACCGACGAGGGCCGGATGCTCGGGCACCTGGTGATCGGGCACGGGATCGTGGCCGAGGCCGCCGCGCACGCCGGCCTCGCGCCCGAACGGCGCCTCGCGCTGCTCCACGCCGTGGGCTGGCACCACGGCCCCCCGGGGGGGCAGGCGCCGGCGGCCGCGAGCCCCGAGGCGCTCGCGCTCTGGCGGGCCAACGCCCTGGAGACCGGGGTCAAGGCCCGGCTGGAGGGGCCGGGGACGCTCCTGGACGAGTGACCGGCTGCCGATCCGGGGGGTGGGGTCCCGTCCCGGAGGCCGTCCGTGCCGCAGGTCGCCGTCGTGCTGGTCATCGTCGTCTCGCTCGCCGCCGG
>JALOLS010000130.1 GCA_025455865.1 Thermoleophilia bacterium | reverse complement strand
CAGGACCTCGCGGTGATCGCGATCACCGGGCACGCCGTGCGCGTGGCCGCGTTCGTCGTCACGCACCACGTCGTGCACCCTGTCCAGACGGCCGCGGCACCCACCGAGAGCGCGCTGGACGCGGCGTGTCGGTTCCTGAAGACGGCGCTCGCCGGCGGGCCCAGAGGGGCGTCCGAGGTGACCGCCGAGGCGCGGGCGGCCGGCATGAGCACGATCACGATCCGCCGGGCGCGGGAGCACCTGGGTGTGCGGGTCACTCCGCGGGGGCCGGCGTCGGTCTGGGAGCTCCCCCGGTGATCTCGATCGTGATCACGATCCCGGTCGCCCGCAGAGGCGACTACAGCGTGTGCAGGAGTGCTTCCCGCTCCGCCTCCGAGAGCAGATCGGTCCAGTGGCCCCAGTACTGCTCGGGCACGACGCCCTCGTCGGTCACGCGGACGCCATCGGCCCGCAGGCGGGCGATCCACACCGCCCGACCGTCGCCGAGAGGACTCCGGAAGGCGTCGGTCAACGTCCAGTCACTCGGCACGATGTGCGGCGCGCACGGGAAGTCGGGGTTGTGCTGTGCGGCGGCGGCCACGGCGGGCCCTGCGTCACGGCGACCGTAGGCAGCCTGCGACACGTCGCCGTAGCGGTACACGCGGTTGAACCGGCCTCGACCGGCGGCCGCGAGGATCCGCTCGATCCCCGGCTTGTCCTCGTCCATCACCCCTCCCCTGCCTGGTCGCTGTCGGGCTCGTCGTCCCGCCGGCCCATGACCTCCTCAGGGAAGACCGGCTCGGGCAGGTCCTCGGGGATGAGGTGCACGTAGGTGGCCAGCGTGAACGCCGGCGAATGATGCCCGAGCACCGTCTGCACCTGCTTGGCGTTCCAGCCCGAGCGGAAGAGCATCGAGGCGCAGGTGTGGCGCAGGGTGTGGAAGCCCGCCCAGGGGACGCCGGCGCGGACGGCGGCGGGCTTGAGCACCCGGGGGAACAGGTTGTCGTGGCGAAGCGGGGTCCCGGTCTCGGAGGCGAACACCGGATCGCGCTCGCCGGGGAACGGGCTCTCCTGGCGGTGGCGCCAGAGCTCGCGGGCAAGCGGCGTGGCCAGGGGCACGTCGCGCACGCCGTAGCGGCTCTTGGGGGCGTCGACGGTGCCGCGGTAGACCCGCTCGCGCACGCGGATGCGCCGGGCGCCGAGGTCGACGTGCTCCCAGCGCAGGGCGAGGGCCTCCCCGATGCGAAGGCCGGTCTGGGCGAGGAAACGGACCAGCAGGCGCCACTCGGGCGGGGTGGCGTCGATGAGGGCGGCGAGCTCCTCGGGGGCGAGGGCGCGGGGGGAGCCGAGCGCGCCGGGGCGGCGCTGGGCCAGGCGAAGGCCGGCGCAGGGGTTCACGCGGATGAGCCCCTCCTCGAGCGCGGTGGCGAACAGCGCGCGAACCGGGGCCATGAGCTTTCGCACCGAGGCCGGGGCGAGGCCGTGGTCCTCCAGGTGGATGGCGAAGGCCTTCATGTCGCGGAGCTCGATGCGGGCGATGGGCGCGGTGCGGAAGAACGGAATCGCGTAGCGGTCGAGGTCGCGGCGGTACTCCTCCAGGGTGGTCGGGCGGATGCCGGCAGTGGTGCGGCCGCGGAAGGTGCGGATCCACTGCGCGGCGTACTCGTCGAAGCGCGGGGAGACCGGCTCGCGGAACTCGCCGCGCACCACGTCGGCGTTCAGCGTGGCCTTAAGCGCCCGGGCCTCGGCGAGGGTGGCGGCGGAGCGCTTTCGCTGCCGGCCCGTCGGATCGCGGAAGACGACGACGTAGCCCTGGCCGCGCTTGTAGATGCCCGGCGTGGAGGTGCGGACGAGGGCACGGCTCATGGGGCTCATGTTGCCCCCTGCGTTGCCCCCCTGGCAAGTGCGGCGACCTGCCGCGCACCACTTTCGTTTGGTGATGCGGGTTCCTGAGGCGCGCCCGGCAGGATTCGAACCTGCGACCCGCGGATTAGAAGTCCGCCGCTCTGTCCAGCTGAGCTACGGGCGCTCGCAGGGCGACGATAGCGGCAGGGGCCTCGCCCCGGCGCCGGGGACGCGGCGGGGACGGCCGCGGGCGCGGTAGCCTCGACCGTCCCGCGAGGCGGCAGGAGGAGGGTCATGGCCGGCGGCCTGGTCGGGCTGCTCGACGACGTGGCGGCGCTGGCCAAGCTGGCCGCCGCATCGGTGGACGACGTGGGCGCCGCCGCGGGCCGGGCCAGCGTGAAGGCGGCCGGGGTCGTGGTGGACGACACGGCGGTGACGCCGGCCTACGTCAAGGGCCTGGCGGCCGAGCGGGAGCTTCCGATCATCCGGCGGATCGCCACCGGATCGCTGCGGAACAAGCTGCTGTTCATCCTGCCGGCGGCGCTCCTGCTCAGCGCGATCGCCCCGACCGTGGTCGAGATCCTGCTGATGTTCGGGGGCGCGTTCCTCTGCTACGAGGGCGCCCACAAGGTGATCCATGCCGTGCGGAAGGACGAGCACCACGACACGCCGGCGGTCGAGCAGGGGCCGGAGGCCGAGTCGCGGGTGGTGCGGGGCGCCATCCGCACCGACTTCATCCTCTCGGCCGAGATCATGGTGATCGCGCTCAAGGAGGTGCTGGAGGAGCCCCTGGTCTCCCGGGCGGTGATCCTCGTGGTCGTCGCGGTGGCGATCACCATCGCGGTCTACGGCGTGGTCGCGCTGATCGTGAAGATGGACGACGTCGGGCTCGCGCTCGCGCAGCGCGGCTCGGAGACCTCGCGGCGCACCGGGCTGCTGCTGGTGGCCGGCATGCCCCGGCTGCTCAAGTGGCTCTCGATCATCGGCACCGCGGCGATGCTCTGGGTCGGCGGCCATCTGCTGCTCGCCGGCGCCGACGAGCTCGGCTGGGGCGGGCCGGAGGCGCTGGTCCACGCCCTGAGTGATCCCGCCGGTGGGGTGGGCGTGGTCGGCGGCCTCCTGGCGTGGCTCATCGCCACGGCGGCGGCCGCGGTCGTCGGGCTCGTGGTCGGGGCGGCCATCGTCGCCCTGGTCGCGGTCGTCCCGCTCCCCCGGCGGCGCCGGGAGCGGGACGGCTCAGCGCACGACGAAGGGAAGCCGGCTGATCACCCGGCCGCCGGCACGGACCTCCAGGACGTGCCGGCCCGCGGCGAGGGCCGGGCGGCCGAAGAGCAGGCGCACCCATGAGGTGCCCCGGGGAGCGGGGATGCGGGCGTCGAAGTCGGCGAGGCGCCCGCGCGGGGTGCGCAGCCGCAGGCGCAGCCCGGTGGGCCGCGTGAGCGTCATGCGCAGGGTGGTGCAGCGCCCGGCGACGAGCGGATCGGGGCAGGCCCGCACCCGGTCCGGGGTGAGGGCGAAGCTCCGCCGGCGCGGGACCGGGGCGCTCCGAGCCGGGTCGATCAGGAGCGTGGTGGCCCCGACCAGGAACGATCCGAGCGGGGGGCGGGACACGGTGAGCGCGACGCGGCCCCGGGCGAGCTCGGCGGCGCCGGTGACCGGGTTGGGCACCGGGGAGGACCAGCGGCCCCGGCCGGAGGGGTCGATGGCCCGCAGCGCCGGCCGGCCGTCGCGCTCGGTCGCCACGTAGACCCGGCCGGTGGGCCCGACCGAGAGCAGCCGCGCCCGGTCCGGGGCGGCCGTGCGCCACAGCTCGGCGCCGCTGGCGATGTCGAGCGCGACGACCTCCGCCGGGGTCACCCGGTCGGCGGCGAGCCCCAGGTAGACGCGTCCGCGGGCCGGGTCGGCGATCGTGTCGCCCTGCCGCGCCCGGGCCCCCTCCGGGAGCGACCAGCGCACGACGGCGCCGTCGACCGCGCTGACCCGCGCGCCGTCGGCGACCAGCACCCCGGCGGGCAGCCCGGTGAGGACCCGGAACGGGCCGTCCAGCCGCCACCGGAGGGCCCCGGTCGCGATGTCGAGCGCGATCAGGCGGCCGGCCACCTCGGTGGCGGTCGACACGACCCACCCCCGCCCGAGCGCGGCGTAGGCCGTGCCGGCGCCGTCGGCGACGACCGGCGGAGCCAGGTCCCCTTCGGCGACGCTCGCGAAGTCCGGCTCGGTGAAGGTCCACCGCACCGCGCCCCCACGCACCGCGCTCACGTCGACGGCGAGCCCGCCCCCGCCGGACCGGAGGCCGCCCGACACGCACGTCCCGTCCGCGAGCACCGCCCCGGTGCACCCGGTCACCCGCACCCCGGTGCGGTCCACGGCCCAGAACGAGTCGCCCTCGGCGCCCAGGGGCCCGTAGGTGCCGTCCGGCTGGAGGCGCACCGGCTGGGGCCCGAAGTCGCAGTTGCCGCAGCCGAGGTCCTCCCGGCTGCGCCAGAGGATGCGGCCGTCCGGGCGGAGGGCGGCCACGTACACCTCCTCCACCCCCTCGTCGACGATCACCACGCCGCCCCCGGGGCCGGGCAGCACGGGCCCCGCGAGGCCGGGCACCGGCCAGCCGGCGACGACCGCGGGGACCGCCTGCGCCGACGGCGCGGCCACGCCCGCGACCGCCACCGCCACCACCGCGAACCGCAACATCGCCGCCCCCTCGGATGGATGCCCGCCCCACGATCATGGCCCGGAACGACGCGGGCCCCGCCCCCCCGGTTCGGGGGAGCGGGGCCCGAGGCCCTCCCTCAGCGTGAGCTCGAGGCTACGAGAGGTACTTGCTCGTGTCGAGGCCGTGCTCCTCCATGAGCTTCTTGAACGTCTCCCGCATCTCCTCGGGGTAGTCCGGGAGGTTGCCCTGGGCGACGACCTGCTCGGCGCGCGCCTTGATGGCCGGGCCGAAGTCCCAGTCGTCGTCGTTGATCAGGCGCTTGACCTCCTTCTCGGGCCAGGAGACCACGCCCGGCTCGCGACCGAAGCGGTCGGCGAGCTGGTCGATCTGCTCGAAGCGGCCCGGGAGGGGCGCCTGCGCCTGCAGCATGTTCTTCTCGCGCAGGGCGGCGTCGACGGCGGGGTCGGGCAGCAGCGGGGTGCCGAAGCTGTCCTTGTGGAAGAGCTTCTCGTACTTCAGCCGCACGCGCTGGCCGCCGGCGTTCATGTCCTCGAGCGGGTAGCCGATGGCGTGCGCCCAGGTGAACTTCATGTTGGGGGGCAGGCCGAAGGCCTTCTCCACGCCGCCCGGCTTGCGGCCGAAGGCGAGCAGGATGTTGCCGAGGCCGAGGCTGGTGGCGGCGAGCATCGCCTGACCGACCGCCTGGCCGCTCTCGAAGCGCAGCAGGATCTCGGTGCGCTCGGTCGGGAAGCTCATGAGCCGCGGCACGGTCTGGGTCATCGTGAACTCGTAGTTCCAGCCGTGGTACTTGGTGAGCGCGCCGGAGAGCGCGAGGGTCGACAGGCCGTCATTGGCCCGGCCGTACCACGCGTTCAGGTTGGTCAGCCAGAAGACGATGTGGGAGCACTGGTTGATGATCTGGACGTTGAAGCCGGAGACGCACTCCTCCAGCTCGTCCCAGATGTCGCAGGTCTCCTTCTGGACGACGATCGCCTCGGTGGCGTTGATGTTGCCCTGGCACGAGGCGAGACGACCGGCCTGGAGGACCGTCTGGAGCTTCCAGTCCTCGACCTTCTTGTCCGGGTCGAAGTACCGGATGGCGCGGCGGGTGCCGATCGCCTCCAGCACGGACATGTCAGGGATCTCAGCAGCACTGATCGACATGGGTGGGGTCCCCCCTGGGAGTGAGGTTCGAATGACGCGGTGTGCCGGGACGGCGGGCCCTTCGCGGTCCGGCCGCGCCGATGAGCCTACTACGCGCGCGAGAGCGCGTTGCATGCGTTGCGAAGCCCGCCCGCAGCGGTACAGACCGGTCTTTCTCAGGGCGTCGGACCCGCGGCGCACGGTAGTCTGCCCGCATGCCAAATCTCCTCTTCATCACCGCTCCCACCGACGAGGTGGTGGGCAAGGACGGCAAGGTCCGGTTCCCCGGGTCTGACAAGGCCGTCGAGGCGCTCGAGGCGGCGGGCTGGACCGTCACCACCATCGAGCCGCGCTGGCCCGCCCCGCTCGAGTACTGCAAGGAGCACTCACCCGACGCGGTGCTGGTCTCCACCTACAAGGCCGTGCCACGCTCCCGTGACTCGGCCTCGATGCTCGCCCGTCTGACCGAGATCCCGGTCTACACCGTGGGCGTCCTCCAGAAGGACGACGCGTTCCGGACCATGGCGCCGACGGTCGGCGTGCTGCGCAACATCAAGGAGCTCCCCCTCCCCGGGTGAGCCCCCGCCGGGCCCGCCCCCGGCGGCGCCCGTTCGCCCCGGCCGCCCGGACGCCTGAGTCCGGGCAGGTCGAGGCGGCCGTGCGGAGAACATCCGCCTGGTGATGCGCCCATCGCACCGACGGACCCTGTGCGCGCTCGTGGCGGCCGTCGGCCTGCCCGCGGCCGGGAGCGCCCTGGCCGCGCCGGCGCCGATCGACGCGCAGCGCGAGCGCATCCGCGAGATCGAGGCGGTCATCGTGGGCCTGGACGGGCGCGCCGCGCAGGCGCGGGGCGCCGAGGAGGACGCCGCCGCCGAGGCCCGGCGCCTGGCCGCCGAGGTGCGGCAGGCCACCGCGGAGCTCCGCACGGCCGAGCGTGACCGTGCCCGCGCCCGCCGGGTGCTGGCCGAGCGGATCGTGGACATCTACCGCCGCGGCACCCCCGACTCGGTGCTGGAGGTGCTGGTCTCGGCCGGCTCGATCAGCGAGGCGGCATCCCAGCGGGTGCTGCTGGACCGGGTGGCCGAGTCCGACGGGGACGTGCTGGTGCGGGTCGGCCGGCTGCGTGACCGGGTGGCCCGCGTGCGCGCGGCCCTGACCGCGCGCCGCCGGGAGGCCGCCCGCGCCGCCGTGCGGGCGGCGGGCCTGCGCCGGGAGGCCGAGGCGCTCGCCGAGCGTCGGCGCGCCGCGCTCGACGAGGCCCAGGGGGTGCTCGCCCGCCTCGAGGCGGCCGAGCGGCGGCGGCAGGCGGCCGAAGCCGCCCGTCGCGCGGCCGCCCGTCGCGCGGCCGCGGCCGCCCGGGCCGCGGCCCGGCGCGCGGCCACTCCCCCGCCGCCCCCGCCGCCGTCC
>JALOLS010000039.1 GCA_025455865.1 Thermoleophilia bacterium | reverse complement strand
GTGAGCTCGACCCAGCGCGCGTCCGCCTCGCCGGCCGCCAGGCGGAAGCGCACGGGCGGCGTCTGTCCCGAGGGGAGCCCGGCCAGCGCCCCGGTGAGGGCCGCGAGGTCGTCGGCGTGGACCAGGTCGGTGAGCGGCCTGCCCACCAGGGCCGCGCCGGCGCCCTCCCCGGCCATGCGGTCGAAGGCCGGCGAGGCGTAGAGCAGGTCCAGCGCCGGGGTGAGCCGCAGGATCGCATCCGAGGCCACGTCGGCGAGCAGGCGGTACCGGGCCTCGCTCTCGGCGAGCGCCCGCTCGCCGGCGATGCGCTCGGTCACGTCGCGTGAGGTGCTGATGAATCCGCGCACCTCACCCTCGGCGCCGAACGCGCGCAGGCTCGACTCGAACCACATGGAGTGCCCGTCCTCGCGCCGCCACCGGTAGGTCACACGCGAGGGGACGCCGGCCAGGGCCTGCTCGATCGCCGCGATGCAGGCCGGCAGGTCGTCGGGGTCGATGCGCTCGAAGGGCGAGTGCCCCTCCATCCGCTCCCGGCTCACCCCGGCGATCTCCGCCGACGACGGGGACACCCACTCCGTGGTCCCGTCGAGGGCGTGGCGCGCCACCACGTCGCTCATGTGCTCGGCCAGCAGCCGGTAGCGCTCCTCGCTCTCGGCGAGGGCCGCGGTCGCGGCCACCCGGTCGGTGACGTCGCGCACCATGCCCACCCAGCCCCGGGGTCGTCCGTCCTCGGCCATCATGGGAAGGGCCTCGACGCTCACGTGGCGGACCTCGCCGCCCGGGAGCACGAGCCGGCCGATGCTGCGGTAGGACCGGCCCCCGGCGCGGGCGGCCTCCCACCGGGCCATCCGCTCCTCGCGCTCGTCCTCGGGCAGCCGGTCCCGCCAGGTGGCGATCTCGTCGTCGGCGGCGTCCGGGCCGAAGGCGTAGATGCCCCGCCAGGCCGGGTTCACGTACTGCAGGCGGCCGTCGGCGTCCACCTCCCAGATGCCGACCGGGGAGCCCTCGACCAGCGCCCGGAAGCGCTCCTCGCTCGCGGCGAGCGCGCGCTCGGCGGCCACCCGGTCGGTGAGGTCGACGGTCATCCCGACGAAGGCGCGCACGCCGCCGTGGCGGTCGGGGATGGGCGCGCCGGTCGTCGCCAGGTGGCGGACGCTCCCGTCCGGGAGCACGACCGCGCCCTCGACCGAGAAGGGCCCACCGCCACCCAGGGCGGCGAGCCAGGTGCGTGCGGCACCCTCACGGTCCGCGGAGGCGATCAGGCCGATCAGGTCGTCCGGCGAGGGCAGCGGATCGTCGGCCGCGAGGCCCAGGTGGCGCCGCCACGCGGCGTTCAGGAAGACCGTGCGGCCGGTCGCGTCCACCTCCCAGACCCCGATGGGGGCCGACTCGACCAGGGCGCGGAACCGCTCCTCGCTCGTGCGGAGCTCCTGCTCGGCCCGCACCCGGTCGGTCAGGTCGACGATCATCCCGACGTAGGAGGACACCCCGCCATCGGGGTCGAGCACCGGCGCCGCGGTGGTGAGCACGTGCCGCTCCGACCCGTCGGCGAGGCTGAACCCGGTCTCCTCCCGGAACGCGGCGCGCCGGGTGAGCGCGTCCATCCACGAGCGGGTGAACCGCTCGCGGTCGCCGGGGGCGATGGCCATCACCACCTCCTCCGGCGCCGGGAGGGGAGCGTCCTCGGCCAGGCCGAAGAGCCGCCGCCACTCGGCGTTCACGTAGACCGGCGCCCCGGTGGCCGACACCTCCCACACCGCGACCGGGGCCTGGTCCACCAGGGCCCGCAACCGCGCCTCGCCCGCGGCGAGCGCCCGCTCGGCCTCGACGCGCTCGGTCACGTCGATGGTGAGCCCGACCTGCGCGCGGACCTCACCCTGGGCGTCCCGGATGGGGGCGACGTGCGTCTCCACGAGCCGCCTCGACCCGTCGGGCCGGACCAGGCGCTCCTGCACGTGGACGGTCTCGCCCGTCTGGCGCCGGCGTTCCTGGACCGCCGCGATGTCGGGGGCATCCTCCGGGTGGAGGATGCCCCGCCAGGCCAGCGGGTCGTCGACGAGCGCCCGGCGGGTCAGTCCGGTGACCTCGAGGAAGGCCTCGTTGAACAGGCGCACCCGTCCGCCCAGATCGGTCTCCCACATCCCCACCGGGGCGGCGTCGAAGACCGCACGCAGCCGCGCCTCGCTCTCGGCGAGCGCGCGCTGGGCCACGACCTCGTCGTGCACGTCGCGCGAGATGGTCACGAACTCGACGAGCCGCCCGTCGGCGTCGTGGATCGGACGGGCCGTGCTCTCGAGCCATCGCCACGCGCCGTCCGGAGCGCGGTAGCGGTAGCGCACCCGTCCGGGCTCCCCCTCGGCCAGGGCGGCCTGCGCGGCGATGACCACCGGCTGGTCGTCCGGATGGATGAAGAAGAGGGGGTTCTCCCCCACCAGGTCGGCGGGCTCCCGGCCGAGCACCTGCCGCACGGAGGGCGAGAGCCACCGGTAGGAGCCGTCCTCGGGGGCGTGGCGGATGATGACGTCGCTTGCGTTCTCGACGACCAGGCGGTACCGGGCCTCGCTCGCCCGGAGCTCCTCCTCGGCGAGGACCCGGGCCGAGACGTCCCGGAAGGAGCCGACCAGCGCCGTCACCGCGCCCTGCTCGTCCACCACCGGAGCCACCACCGCGTCGGTCCAGATCCACCGTCCGTCGGCGTGGCGCGCCCGCAGCAGGGCCGGCGGCGGATGCCCCCCCGAGGCGGCCGCCGCGGCCGCCTCGGCGTAGGCGGCGTGGTCCTCCGGGTGGATCAGGTCCATGCGCGGCGGCCCGATCATCTCCTCGGGCTCCCGCCCGAGCAGCCGGCGGGCCGCGGGCGACACGTAGCGGGCCGCGCCGGTCGCGTCGGCCAGGACCACCAGGTCCGACGCGTGGTCGGCCATCGCCCGGAAGCGCTCCTCGCTCTCGCGCAGCGCCTCCTCGGCGGCCACCCGTCCGCTCTCGTCGCGGAAGATGCCGGCGACGCCGGCGAAGGTCCCCTCGTCGTCCAGGATCGGGGAGGTCGCGGCGCCCACCCAGACCCAGTGGCCGTCGGCGTGCCGCACGCGCACGAGGAAGATGGGGCTGTGCTCGCCGGCGACGGCCGCCGCGACGGCCTCACGCACGGCCGCCATGTCGTCGGGGTGCACCAGGTGCTCGTGCCAGCGTCCGACGAACTCCTCGGGCTCGCGCCCGAGGACCCGCCGGACGGCCGGCGAGCAGTAGCGGGGGCTGAGCGTGGCGTCGGAGAAGATGACCATGTCGGAGGTGTTCTCGGCCATGGCGCGGAAGCGCCCCTCCCGCTCGCGCGCCTCCTGCTCGGCCTGCACGCGCGCGGTGGCGTCGCGGAACGACCCGACCGCGCCCTCGACCCCACCGCGGCCGTCGGGGATCGGCGCGATCAGCACGTCCAGCGGCACCCAGTGCCCGTCGGCATGCAGCGCGCGGACCCGCTCCTCGGCGGGGTACCCGCCGGCCTCGGCGGCCGCGAGCATCGTCATGAACGCCGGCGCGTCGTCGGGGTGGATCAGGTCCGCCCGCAGGAGCCCGCGCAGCTCCTCGGGCTCGCGGCCGAGCAGCGTGCGCACGCCCGGCGAGACGTAGTGGGCGGCGCCGCCCCGGTCGAGCACGAGCATGTCGGCCACGTTGCCGGCCACCGCGTCGAGCACCTGCTGGCCCTCGACCAGCGCGGTCACGTCGCGCGCGCTGATCACCGCGCGGGCGACGCTCCCCTCGGGCCCCGGCACCGGGCTCGCGGTGACGTCCAGCCACACGTGGTGGCCGTCGGCGTGCCGGAACCGCAGGCGGTCGCCCACGACCTCCCCGGCCAGCACGCGCTCGACCAGCGGCGCGGCGCGGTCGCGGTCGTCGGGGTGGATCAGGTCGAGGCGCACACCCAGGGCGAAGTCCGCCGGCTCGTGCCCGACCACGCGCCGCAGGGACGGCGAGACGTAGACGGCGGCGAACCGCTCGTCGACGACCATGACCGGGTCGGGCGCGTGGTCGGCCATGGCCCGGAAGAGCTCGGCGCCCGGATCCGGTGGCGCCGGACCGAAGACCGCGATGCGGTCGCCCGAGAGCGGATGGACGCGCAGGGTGACCGGCGCGCCGCCGACCTCCGCCTCGACCGGTCCACCGCCCTCGCCGGCGCGGCGCACGAGCCGCGCGAGGGCCGCGTCGGCGAGCGGCAGCCGGTCCCCGTCGCCGAAGCGCGCGCGGAACGCGGGGTTGGCAAGCAGCAGGCGGCCGTCGGCGGCGACCGCCGCCGCAGGGCACGGCGAGCAGTCGATCAGGCTCTCGGCCAGGCCCCCACCGGACTCGGTGGAGGGGCCGGCCGCCCGGCTCATGCCGGTGCGCCCTGGTCCACGCGGAGGCGGTACCCGAAGCCCCGGACCGTCTCGACCGGCGACCCGCCCTCGGGCGCGTCCCCGAGCTTCCGGCGCAGCCGGCTCGCCAGGAGCGCCACCTGGGCGGGGTCGACGCCCTCCGGGCTCCCCCACACCCCGGCCATGATGTCGTCGCGCGACACCGCGTCGCCGGCGGCGTCGGCCAGCACCCCGAGCAGGCGGAACTCGAGCGGCGTGAGCTCCACCGGCCGGCCGCCGACCGTCACCCGCCGGGCGGCCCGGTCGAAGACCAGCCAGCCGGCGTCGAGGGCCCGGGGCCGCGACCGGTCGGCGCGGGTGCGCCGGAGCAGCGCCTCGGCGCGGGCCACCAGCTCGGGCATGAAGAACGGCTTGCCCAGGTAGTCGTCGGCGCCGGCCCGCAGGCCCCGCACCCGGTTGATGCCCTGGTCCATCTGGGTGAGCATGAGCACCGGCATGTCGGCGATCTCGCGGATGCGCTCGAGCACCTGCCATCCGTCCATCCCCGGCATGGCGACGTCGAGCACGACCAGGTCGGGCCGCTCGGCGTAGAGCACGCGCAGCGCCTCCCGGCCGTCGTCGGCCTCGGTCACCCGCAGGCTGACGCCCTCCAGGGCGTCGCGGACGCTCAGGCGCATGGCGGGGTCGTCGTCGACGATGAGTACGGTGCGGGCTCGGTCGGTCACGAGGCTGTCACCTGCCTGCAAGGTCGGAGACCCGGGACTGTAGTACCGCGCGGGACCCGGAGGGGTGGTTCGGTCGATTGACAGGGGCCTGCAGAACCCGGACGACCGTGACGCCCGGGCGATGGCCCGGCGCTCGGGTCCCCCTCCGGCCCGGTCCGCGGCGGGCGGCGCCGTGCCCGCCCGGCTGGTCGCGACGGCCCCGCGACCACGCCGTCACCGGGGGTCGAGCGGGTCCGGCCCCCGCCCTGCGGCCACCGGGGGTCGGGGGCGCCACAGGGCGGGGGCGGTGCCGATGCCATCCCATCCTCACCCAGCCGTCGCGCCATGGCGATCTCAGAACGCCATCGGATCCCCGACGGGCGCCTTTCCGCACGGGGGGAGGCCGCGCCGTCATGGGCGCCGGTGACGTCGGGATCCCGGACGTAGGCTGGTGGGCATGAGCGGGGACCCGGGGCGGGCGGCGCTGCGCTGGATGCGTGAGCATCCGGACCGCCTGCGCGCACTGGTCGACGCCGAGACCGGGCCCGGTGACGACCCCTCGCCGGCCGGCGACCCGGCCGTCCGCGCCGCCCTGCGCCTGGCCGCCGAGGCGCTCGCGGCGACCGCGCGGCCCGGTCCCGCCGCCCGGCTCGCGGGCCTGGGGGACGACCTGCCCGGGTGGTTCGCCGCGCACCGCGACCTCTATGAGCACCACCTGGCCCTCGGCGCGGGGGCCGTGGCCCTGGAGGAGCACCTCCAGTTCGGCACCCGGCCGGGCACGGACCCCTCGCTGGACGCCGCCCTCGGGCGCCGGGTGCGCGTCAGCGGATGGGTGCGCCTGTTCGTGCTCGCCGTCGAGGACCGCCTGGGTGCGGCCCACGACGGCCTGGCCGCCGCGGTGCTCGACGACATCCGGGGGCGCGGGCGGGAGCTCGCCGGGCTCATCGTCGCGATGGACCGGAGCGGCCGCCAGGCCGCCGCCGCCCGCCGGGGGCGCCCGATCACCGACCTCGCCACCCTCGACGAGATCGGGCAGGCCGCGGCGGTGCAGGCCGGGGTGCGGATCGCGGTGGAGGCCGTCGCCGCCGCGCTCGGCGCCCCGGACGGCCCGGAGTAGGCTCGCCCCCGTGCGCCCGGTCCTGCTGATCGTCGCCCCCGCCGCGCTCGCGCTTGCGGCCCCTGCGTGGGCGGGGACCCCGGCCACGACCGGGATCGTCCCCCAGCAGGGCATCCGCGGCGTCGCGGTCGGGATGGACCTGGACCAGGTCAAGGCCGCGCTCGGCCGGCCGCGGGCGGCCCGCTGGGACGCCACCGAGCTCGTGCCCCGCCAGCTCACCCTCACCTACCCGGGCCTGCAGGTGCGCCTGTCCCCCGGCGCCGACCGGCCCGAGGTCATCTCGGTCACCACCACCTCCCGGGCCGACCGCACCGTGACCGGCGTCGGGGTGGGCTCGGGCGAGCGCGGAGTCCGGGCCGGCCTGCGCGGGGTGCGCTGCCGCACGGAGTTCGGCGCGCGCCACTGCTGGGTGGGCGCGTTCCTGCCCGGCCGGCGGATCACCGACATGCCCCTGCTCCGCGGCCGGGTCGTCAGCGTGACGATCGGCATCGTCATCGACTGAGGGCCGGCATGGGCCTGCCCGGTCTCCGCGCGCAGACCCGCGACCTGCACGAGCGGCTGGAGGCCCGCGTGCTCATCGCCCGGCCGTTCGCGTCGGCGGACGCCTACGGCCGGTGGCTCGTGGCCCTGCACGGGTGGCTCGCCCCGCTGGAGGAGGCCCTCGGCGCCCGCGCGGACCTGACCGCGGCCGGGCTGCCGGCCCCCGCCGGCCGGGCCGCCCCGGCGGCCGCCGACCTCGCGGCGCTCGGACGGGTGCCCGGCCCCCGGGCGCCGATCAGGCTGCCGGCCGACACGCCGGCCGCCGTCGGCGTGGCCTACGTGCTGGAGGGGCAGGCGCGCGGCGGCGCGGCCATCGCGGCGCGCCTGGCCGCCGCCGGCTGGGGCCCGGTCCCGCACGCCCTGCTCGACCGGTCCGGGACGGCCGGGCGCTGGCGGGCCTTCTGCGCGGCGGCCGCGCCGCTCGCCGCCGATCCGCGGGCGGCCGCCGGCGCCCGCGACGCCTTCGCGGTCCTCGAGCGGTGGCTCGAGGACCGGGGGGTCATCCCGCCCGGAGCGTGAACGTGGTCCCGGGGTGGGGGCGGCCGTTCACCAGGACCTCGACCCGGTGCTCGCCGGGGTGGTGGGTGCGGGTGGAGTGCTGGGCGAGCGAGATGCCGGTGCGAAGCAGGCGGCGCTCCCCCGGCGCGAGATCGACCCGGGCGAGCTTGAAGACCCGGGGCGAGGTGCCGCCGCGGGCGCGCACGAAGTGCACCCGCAGATCGACCACCGCCCGCGCGCCCTCCCCCGGCGGCGCCGCGACCGCGACCGCGATGGTCACCCGCCCGCCGATCCGGGGGCTCGCGGGCTCCGCGCGCACCTCGACCACCCGCGGGGCCGGGCCCTCGCCGTAGCCGAGGACGGCGATGGCGCCGGCGTCCCCGCGCTTGACCGCCGAGCGGAGCGCATGACGCACGAGCCAGGCGCGGCCGGCCGGCGCCCCGTCGGCCCAGGCCCGGCACACCGCCACCAGCACCTCCGGGTGGTCCTTGCCGATGTCGTTCAGGTTGTTGGCCACCGAGCGCTGCACGTACCGCTCCGGATCGTCCTTGAGCCGTTCGAGCAGGGCGAGGACCGGGGACGGGTCGCGCTGGAACGCCCGCAGGCGCGGGGCCCAGGGCAGGCGCGGCCGCGTCCCCTCGCTGACCAGGCGGCGCACGTGCGGGCTGGGGTCGGCCGTCCAGGCCTCCAGGCGGGCCAGCGTCCGGTCCCGGTGGTGCTCCAGGAACGGGCGGATGCTGAACTCCGCGGTGAACCGCTGCGTGATGGCGTGCTGGGCGCGCATCGACGCCTCGAAGTGCCCGAGGCCGTACTCGGCGACCAGGAACGCATGCGGCATGGAGAGGAACGGCTCCATGCCCGTCAGCGCGGCCTCGTCGATCGGCGGGCCGAGCGAGCGCAGCATGGTCTGGACCGCGTCCTCATAGTCCTCGGGGAGCGCCCGGCGGAGGGCGTGGGCCACATGCCGCCCGCGGGCGGTCAGGCCGAGCGCCTCGTAGCCGGCGAGCGCCTCGGCGAGGAAGGCGGCCGCGTCGAACCGGGGGTCGGCCGCGGCGGTCATCTCGGCGATCCGCCGCGGCATCCACTCCCCCAGGCGGTCGGTGAGCGCCTCGGCCACCGGGGCAGCGTAGCCTTGCCCCGTGGACGGACCGGACCGCGCCGAGCTCGTGCTGGACGACCAGGTCCTCGTCTTCGACGGCGAGGTCCTCGAGCACTTCGTCCGGCACCTCGACGACGGCGCGCGGATCCACGTCCGGTTCCTGGCCGTGCACGGCGAGGAGCCCGATCGCCGGGGCCGGACCCGCTACCACTTCACCCCGGGGCCGGACAAGGCCGGCGGCGTGCGGATCAGCGTGCCGCCCGAGCGCCAGGCCGACCTCGACGCGCTGCTGGACGCCATCGGCCGCGCGCGCCGGCGGCTGGGCCTGACCGGCTGACCGGGCAGGCCGGGGCCCCGCGGGCTCATGGGGCGGCCCGGGCGTCCGATGCAGTGGGGGCACCACCGATGGGAGGACCCCGTGTACCGGCCCGACGACCGCGCCTCGTATGACATCTGGGATGAGCGCCGCGACGACCCGCGCCGCGAGGAGACCACCGAGGAGCGCCGGCATCCGGCCTCGTTCGGCCGCGAGGTGGCCGCGCGCCGGGCGCGCGCCGACCGCATCCGCCGGGCCGTCCGGGCCTGGGCCTGACCCACCGCGCCGGGGCGGCTACCCGCGCCGCAGCAGATCCGCGAGGGCGTCGACCACCCGGGCCGGCGGCGGTCCGGGCGCAAGCTCGAGGGTGACCTCGGGGATGCCGAGCTCCCGGGTCCAGGTGCCGAACGACCCCGGGGTCGCGTAGCCCACCGAGGCGCGCAGCGGCAGCCCCGACAGGCGCGCGAGGCGCCGCCCGAGCGCCCCGCCGTCCTCGTCCTCGACCAGCGCGAGGGGGGTGTGCACGGTCACGATCGCCCGCGGCCGCACCAGGCGCACCAGGCGCATGAGCGCGCGGGTCTCGGGCTCGGAGGCCGGCCGGGGCCCGGGGCGGCGCACGCGCCCCGTCCCCCAGTCGCCCGTCGGCAGGTTGCGGTTGAGGTCCACGTCGCGGGCGTTGGCCCGGGTGCCCGCGGCGAGCCCGTCCGGGTTGGCGACCGGCAGGACGACCGCGCGCAGGTCGTCGACGCCGGCCCGGGTGAGGGCGGCGCGGAGCGCCTCCACGCCGGCGCCCTCGTCGCCGTGCTGGCCCGCCACGACCAGCAGCGAAGCCGGGCCGGGCGGCAGCAGCGCCGCCAGCGCGCGCCCGCGCACCGACCGCCCGAGCGGAAGCGCCCGGGGGCGCCGGGGTCCGAGGCCGGTGGCCACGCGCACCTCGGCCCGGTTCCCGGCCCGGTCGGTCGCGACCACGACCAGGTCGGCGGCCACCCGGCCGCGACCGTCCAGCAGGCGGGCGGCGGCGGGTCCGGGCGCGAGCGGGACCGCCGCCGGGCCGTCCTCGGCGGTCGGGATGACCGCCGCGCCGCCCGCGAGCCCCACGGCCCCCTCCCGGCCCGTCACCAGCCGGACCAGGGGTGAGGCCGGCGCCCGCAGCACCATCCGCACCGCGCAGGGCTCACCGCAGTCGATGAGCGCGCGGTCCGGCCCCGCCGGCTGCACCAGGAGCCGGGGCGGGTCGGGATCCGGCACCCCGCGCACGTCCTCGCAGGTGCGCGGGTCCACCTCCAGCCCGGGGCCGCCGTCGACCACATCCGGGCCGCGGCCGCAGGCGACCTGGGCCGGGACCGCAGCGGTGACCCCGAGGCGGTCCGCTCCGGAGCCGCCGACCAGGAGCACCGCGGCCACCGCGCCCGGTGGGCACACGAGGCCGCCGGGGGCCGGGGCGCACCCGGCGGCCAGGGCGCCGGGTCCGGGGGCCAGGCCGCGGCCGGCGCGGTCCTCGATCCGCAGCGCCCCGCCGGCGTCCGTGACGGCCGCGTCCACCGGCGCCGCATCGCCGGGCACCGGACCCACCAGCAGGCGCCCGGACCGGACCTCGACCGCGAGCGGCGCGGCGGCCGCCGGGGCGGCGACGCCCAGGGCGAGCGCCAGGGCGAGCGCGGCCCTCACGCGGCCGAGAGGGCCGTGCGGCCGTCGCGGTCCCGGGCCACCATCGCCGCGTAGCGCCCGCCGTGGGCGACCAGCGCCTCGTGGGTGCCGCGCTCGGCCACGCGGCCGTGGTCGAGCAGGATGATCTGCTCGGCGTCGCGGACGGTCGAGAGGCGGTGGGCGATGGAGATGGTCGTGCGCCCGCGGGCCATCCGCTCGATGGCCGCATGCACGTGCCGCTCGGTCTCCACGTCCAGCGCGCTGGTGGCCTCGTCCAGCACCAGGACGGGCGCGTCGCGCAGGAGCGCGCGGGCGATCGCCATACGCTGGCGCTCACCGCCGGAGAAGCGGTAGCCACGCTCGCCGACCACCGTCTCGTAGCCCTCGGGCAGCGCGGCGATGAGGTCGTGGATGCGGGCCGCCCGGGCGGCGTCCTCGACCTCACGGTCGGTGGCGCCGGGGCGCCCGAAGCGCAGGTTCTCGCGGACCGTGCCGTGGAACAGGTAGGTCTCCTGGGAGACGACCGCGACCGCCCCGCGCAGCGAGTCGAAGGCCAGGTCGCGCACGTCCACGCCGTCGATCGTCACCGCGCCCTCGGTCACGTCGTACAGGCGCGCCACCAGGTACCCGAGGGTGGTCTTGCCGCTCCCGGTCTCGCCGACGATCGCCAGGCGGGTGCCCGGGGGCACCACCACGTCGACCCCGTCGAGCACCGGGGCGGACTCATCGGAGTAGCGGAACCCCACCCCGCGGAAGGCGACCTCGCCCCGCACCCGGTCCGGGTCGAGGCGCACCGGGTCGGGGCGCTCCTCGATGTCCACCGGGAGATCCAGGTACTCGAAGACCCGGTCGAACAGCGCGAGGCTGGTCTGGATGTCGACCTGCACGTTCAGCAGCGCCCCGACCGGGAAGAGCAGCCGGGTCTGCAGGGTGGTGAACGCGACCAGGGTGCCGATGGAGACCGCCGACCACCCGTTGGACAGGCTGAGCCCGGCCAGGCCGTAGACCAGGGCGGGCATGATCGCGAAGGTGGCCTGGATCGAGGCCATGACCCAGCGGCCGGCCATCCGCTGGCGCACCTCCAGATCGGCCAGGCGCTCCGACTCGGAGCGGAAGCGCCGGGTGAGGTCGCCCGCCTGGCCCATGGTCTTGCCCAGCAGCACGCCGCTGACCGACAGCGACTCCTCGACCAGCGAGGACATGTCGGCCAGCGATCCCTGCTTGACCTTGGCGATGGCCTCGCGCCGCCGGCCCACGCGCCGGGTGAGCAGCACGAAGAACGGCACCAGCGCGAACGCCGCGATGGCCAGCCGCCAGTCGAGGATGAGCATGGCGACGGCGGTGGCCGCCACCGTGGTCACGTTGCCGGCGATCGACGTCGCGGTGGTGGTCACCACGTTCTGCACGCCGCCGATGTCGTTGGCGATCCGCGACTGCACCTCGCCGGTGCGGGTGCGGCTGAAGAACGCGAGCGACAGGCGCTGCAGGTGCGCATAGACCCGGGAGCGCAGGTCGTGCATGACCTGCTGGCCCACCCGGTTGCTCGACCAGGTCTGGGCGACCCCGATCGCCCCGGTCACCAGCGGCACGGCGACCATGCCGCCGATGAGCAGCGCCAGGCGCCGGGTGTCCATGTCCTGGCCCTGGGGCAGCACGTTGTCGAGCAGGTCCTGGAGCAGGAACGCCGGGATCATCCCGATCGCCGCCGAGACGATGATCATCCCCATGAGCAGCGCGATCTGCCGCCGGTAGGGGCGGAAGAGCCCCAGCAGGCGCTCGCGGGTGGCCCGCCGCCGGGCCGGGTCGTCGCTCCGCTCGGGGGCCTCGGCCGGCCGGGTGATCCGCCCTCCCTCGCGCTGCGCGCCCGAGGCCATCAGGGCGACCCCTCCCGGAGGTTGCCCGCGCAGCGCTCCAGCAGGTCGGCGAGCAGCGCCCGCTCCTCGTCGGTGAAGCCCCGGGTCATGCGCCGGCCGACCTCGCGCCCCAGGTGCGGCGCCCGCGTGAGCGCCGCCTGGCCCGCGTCGGTCAGGGCGACCAGGCGCCGGCGGCGGTCCTGGGGGTGGGGCTCGCGGCGCACCAGCCCGCGCTCCTCGGCGGCGTCGACCAGGGCGGTCACCGTCGGCGGGGTGACCGCCATCGCGCAGCCGAGCGCCCGCTGGTCGAGCGGGGCGGGCGCGTGGCGCAGGCGCATGAGCAGCTCCCACTGCTGCATGGTCAGCCCCTCCTCGCGGGCCAGGCGGTCGGCCTGGGCCTGGGCGAGCGCCGACGCGCGCCGCAGCAGCGCGAAGGGCCGGGGCCGGGGGTGGTGGGAGGTGGGCGTGCTCATGCGTGCACGAATGATTCGTCATCGAACGACCGATGTCAAGCGCCGCCGGCGCCCCCCGTGCGCCCGACTCCGCCGGCCCCGGTCTGGTACCAACCCGTCTCGTGAACGTGCCCCTCTGGGCCTGGGCCGCGCTGATCGCGGTCGTCGTGGTCTTCGTGCTGATCGACCTGCTCGGGCAGCGCGACCCGCGCGCGTGGACGCTCAGGCGGGCCGGGGCGTGGAGCGCGGTGTGGTTCGCGCTCGGCCTCGGCTTCACGGTGGTCGTGGCCATCGGCTGGGACGGCGAGCTGGCGACCCAGTACGTGAGCGGCTACCTGCTGGAGAAGTCGCTCTCGGTCGACAACATCTTCGTCTTCGCGCTGATCTTCGCGTACTTCGCGGTGCCCGACGAGTTCCAGCCGCGGGTGCTGCTGTGGGGGGTCATCGGGGCCCTGGTGTTCCGGGCGATCTTCATCGCCCTCGGCGCGGCGCTGCTCGGGGCGGCCGGCTGGGTGCTCTACATCTTCGGCGCGTTCCTGCTCTACACCGGCATCAAGCTCTGGACCCACGACAGCACCGAGGTCCACCCCGAGAAGAACCCGGTCCTGCGGCTGGTGCGCAGCCGGGTGCCGATGACCGACGACTACCGGGGCAACCGGGTCTTCATCCGCGAGGCCGGGCGGCGGGTGGCCACGCCGATGCTCGCGGTGCTGCTGATGATCGCCACCACCGACCTCATCTTCGCCCTGGACTCGATCCCGGCGATCTTCGCGGTGACCGACGAGGCGTTCCTGGTCTTCGCGGCCAACGCCTTCGCGGTCATGGGCCTGCGGGCGCTCTACTTCCTGCTGGCCGGCGCCATGCAGCGCTTCTACCTGCTCCACTACGGCCTCTCGGCCGTGCTGGTGATCATCGGGACCAAGATGCTGCTCGGGTGGCTGTGGCACCCGCCGGTCTGGCTCACCCTCTCGCTGATCGTCACCATCATCGGCGGGGCCATCGCGCTCAGCCTCTACCGCACGCGCGGCCAGCCGGGCGGGCGGCCGCTGCCCGTGCAGTAGCCGGTGCGCGGGCGGGTCCTGCACCTGGCGCCCCACCCCGACGACGAGGTGCTCGGCGCGGGCGCGACCCTCATGGCCCTGCGCGACGCCGGCTGGGAGGTGGTGAGCCTGGCCTGCGGCCTCGGCCGGCCGGCCGACCACGCCCGGCGCCGGACCGAGGCGGCCGAGGCCTGCCGGCGGGCGCGGTTCACGCTCCGGGTGCTCGACCCGCCCCTGGCGCTCTCGCGCCACGACGACCTCGCCGCCGCCGAGGACGCCCTGGCCGGCGCGCTCGGGCCCCTGCTGGACGACCTCGGGCCGGCCATCGTGGTCTCCCCCTCCCCGCACGACCGCCACCACGGCCACGAGGCGGTCGCGCGCGCGGCCCGCCGGGCCCTGGAGGCCCGTCCGCTCCCGGCGCCGGCCTGGTGGCTGTGGGGCCTGTGGGCCGATCTCCCCCTGCCGACGCTGCTGGTGCCCTTCGGGCGGGGGCGCCTGCGCGAGGTGCGGGCCGCGCTCGCCGCCCACGCGGGCGAGGTGGCCCGGGCCGACTACCCCGCGCTGCTCGAGGCCCGTGCGCGGGCCGGCGCGGTGCTCGGGCCCGAGCGGGTGTTCGGGTTCGGCGCCGGCCCGGCCGCCGGCGCGCCGTACGCCGACATCCTCACCGAGCTGGTGCGGACCGCCGACGGCTGGCGCCTGGGCCGGCCGCGGGTGCTGGCGGCGGCCGCCGACCTGGCCCCCGGGCCGGCCGGCCGTGCGGACCCCGCCCCCTGGCTCGACGCCCCGAGCCTCACGACGCTCATGGGGCCGCCGGGCTGACCTCGTGCTCGCCCATCACCTCGATCAGCAGGTGCTGGCGGGCGAGCAGGGGCATGGCGGGGTCGCGCATCACCTCGGCCGCGACGAGGGCGTGGACGCCCAGCACCTGCAGCGCGGCCCCGGTGCCCACGGGCTCCGCGGCGCCCTGCCCGAGCGGCGTGGCGGCGAGGGCCCACGCCGCCACCGCGGCGGCGTCCTCGCCGCCGATGCCCGAGGCGTCGACCAGGTCGGCCAGCCCGGCCGCGTCCCCCGCGCCCACGCCGATCTCGCCCTCCAGCGTGCGCACCAGGTGCGCGGTGTCACCGAGCCCCTGGCCGAGGAGGTAGACCAGGGTGACGAGGGCCCCCTCCAGGCGCGGGCGCGCGGCCGGTCCGCCGACGGGCTCCAGGCCGGCCTCGCGCAGCGCGTCGCGGGCGCGGCCGGCCTCATGGCGCACGGCCATGCGCTCGACCACGTTGCTCAGCCGCCCCCCCGCGCGGCGGGCGACCTCGGCCTCGACGGCCCCGGGGGCCGGGGCGCCCCCCGCCTCCGGGTCGCCCTCGCCGCCTGCCCACCACACGCGCCCCATGTCCGCGCCCCCGCGGTCGTCCCGTACCGGGATGCTACTCGCACCGCGCCGCGCGCCCGCCGTCCCGGGCGGTCGGGTGTCCGGCGGGGGTCCCTCGGCTCAGGGTGCGAGCGGGAGGGTGAAGGCGAGCGTGGCACCCTCGCCGGGCCGGCCGGTCAGCCACGCCTGGCCGCCGTGGCGCTGCACCACCCGGCGCACGATCGCCAGCCCCGCGCCGGTGCCGGGGAACCGGCCCTCCGGGTGCAGGCGCTCGAAGAGCCCGAACGCCCGCTCGGCGTGGGCGGGGTCCAGCCCGACGCCGTTGTCGCGCACGAAGTAGGCCTCGCGCCCGTCCACCGGGCCGTGGCCGATGTGGACGCGCGCGTCCGGGCGATCGCGGGTGAACGTCAGCGCGTTGGTCAGGGCGTTCTGCACCACCTGGCCGAGCAGCACCGGATCCCCCAGGGCGGGGGGCAGGGGGTCGCGCACCACCTCCACCCGGCGGCCGTCGAGGTCGGGGGCGAGCGCCTCCAGGGCGTCGTCCACCAGGCGGGCCATGTCCACCGGCACCGCCTCCAGCGGCGTGCTCCCGAGCCGCGCCAGGCGCAGCAGGTCGTCGATGAGCCGGTGCATCCCGCCCGCGCTGTCGCGGATGAGGCCGAGCATCCGGGCCGCCTCGGGACCCGGGTCGGCCAGCTCCTCCTCGAGGATCTCGGCGGCCGCGTGGACGGCCCGCAGGGGCGCCCGCAGGTCGTGGGAGAGGCTGTAGGCGAAGGCGTCGAGCTCGGCCAGGCTCGCCTGGAGCTCGGCGGTGCGCTCCTCCACCCGCCGCTCCAGCTCGGTGTTGGTCCGCCGGAGGTCCTCGGCGCGCTCGGCGTGGGCGATGCCGGCGGCGGCGAGCTTCGCGAACTCCCCGAACGCCGCCTCCACCTCGTCGGTGGGCCGGTGCGAGCCGCCCACGGCGATCAGCCCCCACATCTCCCCCCGCACCCGGATGGGGACCAGCAGGAAGTGCCGGACGCCACCGGGCGTCGCCCGGGCGGCCTGCCCCTCCGGCCGCAGGTCGGCGACCACGGTCCGCACGCTCTGCCCGGCGCGCATGGCGGCGAGGTCCACGGCCGGGTCGGTCGGACCCCGGGTGCCCGGCGGCGGCGCGTCCGTGCCTCGCCCTTCCACCAGCTCCCAGTCGTCGCCGTCCATGCGGGAGATGCCCAGGAACGGGCCGCCGGCGATGCCGAACGCCTCGTCGGCGACGAGCGCGAGCAGACGGTCGGTGGGGAGGTCCTCGGCGATGGCCCGCGACACCCGCGCGGCGGCCGCCTCCCGCTGCGCCGCGGCGCGCAGGGCATCCTCACGCGCGATCTGATCGGTCATGTCGATGACCACGGCGCGCACCTGCCGGGGGGTCCCGTCGTCGGCGCGCTCGATCCGGCCGCGGGCCTCGACCCAGCGCAGGCCCGCGGGCCCCCTCAACCGCAGACGCATCCGAAAGCCGTCCGCCCCCGCGGCCAGGGCCGCGTGGAGCTCCTGAAGTGAGCGCTCCCGGTCGTCCTCGGCGACGGTCGCGTTGAGCGACGCGACGTCCACCGGCGCCTGATCATCGGGAAGCCCGAGGATCCCGAGGAGTCCGTCCGAGACCTGGACGCGGCCGGTGGTGAGGTCGTGCTCGAAGCTCCCGAGCCCCGCCGCGCGCTCCGCGGTGGCCAGGATCGCCCCGCGCCCGGCGGCGAGCCGCTCGGCGGCGATGCGCTCCGACACCTCGATCACCGCGACGCCGACGCCGGTGCGCCCGCCCGGCTGGGGCACCGGGAACCAGGAGGCCTCCCACGTGTGGACCTCGCCGTCGGTGCCGGGCGTGGTGCCCGTGACGATCCGGCCGACCAGGGGCCGGCCCGTCTCCTGCACCGTGCGCAGGCCCTCGACGACCGCGTCGGCGACGTCGGGGACGACCTGGTGCGGCGTCCGGCCCTCGTGGTCCTCGGCGGGGACGCCGTTGATGGCCGCCAGCACCGGGTTCACCCGCAGGAACCGCAGGTCGGCGTCGACCAGGCCCAGCCCGAACGGGCAGGCGTCCACCAGTGCCCGCAGACGCCGCGCCTCGGCGGTCGGCATGCCCCCTCCTCGTGTCGGCCGGCCCGAATGGTGCCCGGGACGGGCGGGCCGCGCCAGCCCCCGGTCGGCCGGGGGATGGCGGGCTATCCGGCCCGGCCGCCCGCGAACGCCATCTGGCGCACCAGGCGCTGCTGGCGGTCGGTGCGCTGCATGCCGGCGCGCTCCTGCGCGGTCGTGCGCTCGCCGTCGATGCGGCGGTCCTCCTCACGGCGCACGGCGGCCAGCGCCTCGCCGGTGCCGTGCTGCGATCCGTGGCTCACGTCACATCCTCCCCCGTGTCGTGCGCCCCCCGCGGCGACGGTAGCAGCCTCGCGTGATGGGCCGGCCGGGCCGATGGCACAGGTGGACCGATCAGCGGGGAGGGGCATGCGCATCGCGCCGATCATCGCGGCCGCGCTCGCGCTCGCGGGCGCAGGACCCGCGGCCGGGATGGTGCTGGTCTACGACACGCAGGAGGCCGTGGCCGACCTGGTGGCCGGCGGCGTGACCTTCGCGCGCGGCGCCCTGCGCCAGGACCCCGGCCCGGGCGGGATGCTCGGCGGCGCGGGCGGCGCGGACCGGGTCGCGAAGGTGTCGGCCGCCGACATCGAGGGCCTCACCCCACCGGAGATCGCCCGGGTCCTGCGGGCGGCGATCGACGACCCGGAGCACGGCGCCCGCAGCCACCTGGTGGCGGTGGACGAGATCGGCCGGCCGTTCGGCGACGGCGCTCGCGCCCACCCCCGCCGCGGCCAGGGCCCGGTGCCGGTGGACCCGGGATCCCCCGGCGCGCGGCTCTCGGCGGCGATGCGCCTGCTGGAGGTCCCCTCCCCCTGGGGCGGCACCTACGCGCGGCGGGTGCACTTCTACCTCGCGCCGGCGGTCTCCACCGCGATCGCCAGGGGCGTGGGCCCCCACCACAACCTGGGCCGTGACGGCAAGCCCCACTTCGGCACGTTCCGCGGCGTCATGCCCGGCCTGGCGGCCGGCGGGGGGGTGTGGGTGGAGATGTACCACGGGGTCGGGGGCCGCCCCGCGCCGCTCTCGGCGGCCGAGTGGCGGACGGTCCCCCACGACGTCCTGGAGGTCTTCGCCGGCCACGGCGGAAGCGCACGCCGGGTCCACCTGCTCTTCGCCGGGACGTCCGCCGCGCCCCCCGGGGCGCCGGCGGGCTGCCGGCCCATGGCGTGCCAGTTCCGCCTGGCCCGATCCACCCCGGCCGGGCGGCGGCTGCTGGCCAACGGGGCCGGGGCGTACCGGGTGGGCGACCAGGCCCGCGACTTCGCCCGGGAGGTCACCGGGGGGCTCTAGGATCGACCGGTGCGCCTGCCGCCGGTCCCGGCCTACCCCATCGCCACCGACCACGTGACGGTCGAGATCCGCGCCGACCGCCGGCGGGCGGGCGGGCGCCTGCTGCTCATGGACGGCGTCGAGGCGAGCCACGTGGACCTGGTCGACCCGACCCACCTGGAGTTCGAGTACCTGCGCCACCTGGCCCGCCTGCTCGAGGCCGCCCACCCGCCCCGACGTCCCCTGGACGCCGTGCAGGTCGGCGGGGGGCCCTGCACCCTGGCCCGCCACCTCACCGCCACCCGCCCCAACGCCCGCATGACGGTGATCGAGCGCGACGCGGGCATCGTCGCCGTCGCCCGCGAGCACCTGGCGCTGCGGGAGTCGGCGCGGCTGCGCGTCGTCGTCGGGGAGGGCCGCGCGGTGATCGGCGCGCTCCCCGATGCGAGCGCCGACCTCGTGGTCATCGACGCGTTCGACGGCGTGGTGGCGCCCCATCACCTGCTGACCGCGGAGTTCGCCGGGACGGTGCGCCGGGTGCTCCGCCCCGGGGGCGTGCACGTGGTGAACCTCATCGACATCCCGCCGCTCGGCCTGGCGTCGGCCGCCGCGGCGACCCTGGCCGCGGCCTACCGGAACCTGGCCCTGGTGGCCGACGAGGCGGTGCTCGCGCACGACTCGGCCGGGAACGTGCTGCTGGCCGCCTCCGACGCCGCGCTCCCGGTCGAGGCGCTCGCCCGCGAGGCGGCCCGGGACCCGGCGCCCTGGCGGGTGCGGACGGGGCGGCCGCTGGAGCGGATGCTCGCGGGCGCGCCGGTCCTCGAGGACGACGTGGCGCCGGAGCACGCGCTCGCGGTGCTCGCCCCGTTGTGGGGCCGGCGCTCACGCCGGCGCGACGGCCCGAGCTAGGTCCCGGGCCCGTCGCGGTCGAGGGCGACCTCGGCCCACACGCGGGCGCGGCCGCGGGTGTCGGGCCCCACGCCCCAGCGGTCGGCCACCGCCGACACCAGCAGCAGCCCGCGCCCCGCGGGGCGGGTCGCGGTGCGCAGGCGCACGCGCGGCCGCAGCGTCCAGCGGCGGTTCTCCACCTCCACGCGCGCCCGGACCGCATCGGCCCAGACCCGCAGGCGCAGGGTGCGCCCGCGCCCGTGCATGACCGCGTTGGCCACCAGCTCGGTCACGACCAGATCCAGGTCGCGCCGGCTCTCCCGGTCCGGGGCCACCACGCGGGCCACCACCGCGCGCGCCCGCGGCGCCGCCTCACGGCGGCGCGGAAGCTCCTCCTCGACCACGACCTCGCTCATCACCGGCCTCCCGGTCACCCAGGCCCCCCGGGTCGGCGGGACCCTGCCAGAGTCGCGGCCCGCCACCAAGTACGTTCGCAGACGGCCTGAACATGCCGTTCTCACCCGTCAGGGTTCCGTCTTTTCGCATCAGAAGGGCGAATCCGTCCGGCGGTCTTGGTAGCGTCGCGTCCCAACCCGCATGAACACGGCGAACCTGGAGGTCGCGGGGTGAACAAGAGCGAGTTCAGCAGGGCCTTGGCCGAGCGCAGCGACATGAGCGCGGTCGAGGCGGGCAAGGTCGTCGACAAGTTCCTCGGACTGATCCAGGAGACGCTGCAGGCCGGCGAGAAGGTCTCCTTCCTGGGCTTCGGCTCGTTCGAGGTCGTCCAGCGCGAGGGCCGGGTGGGTGTCAACCCGCGTGACCCCACCAAGAAGGTCGAGATCGCGCCGCGCAAGGCCGTGCGCTTCGCGCCCGGCACGCCCCTCAAGGCCGCGGTGAACCCGCCGCCGGCGCCGGCCAAGAAGGCCACCAAGAAGGCGACGAAGAAGAAGTAGCCGATACGGTGCGGGACGGGGCCCGCCGCGGCCCCGTCCCCGCCCGGCACGACCGGGCCCGCACCGGGCCCCCTCACGCCGGGCCGCCGGCCACCCCGCCGGCGTCCGCCCGGGGGCAGCGTCGGATCGGGGTGGGCCGTCCCGCGGCCCCGGCGCTCAAGGCCGGCACCCAGGTGGCCGAAGGGCGTGGCGCATGTCACGACTGGCCCCTCCCCTCCCCGCCTTCGCCCTGCGCGAGCTGTGGCGGCGGGTGCGCAAGGGCGACGCCGAGGCCCGCGAGCGGCTGGTGCTCGCCTACGCGCCGCTGGTGAAGTACGTCGCCGGGCGGATGAGCTCGGCGCTCCCGCGCCACGTGGACCTCGAGGAGGTCACGAGCTGGGGCCTGGTGGGGCTGCTCAAGGCGGTCGACGGCTTCGACCCGCGCCGGGGCGTGCCGTTCGAGGCCTACGCCATCCAGCGCGTGCGCGGCGAGATCATCGACGAGATCCGGGCCCAGGACTGGGCCCCGCGGTCGGTCCGTCAGCGCCAGCGGGCGCTCGAGGCGGCCATCCGCAAGGTGGAGCAGCGCGAGGGCCGGCCGGCGACCGATCCCGAGCTCGCCTCGGAGCTCGGGGTGCCCGAGCAGGAGCTCGAGTCGCTGCTCGGCGACGTGGCCCGGGCCTCGCTCTTCAGCCTGAACGAGATGTTCGCCGCCCCCGGCGGCGAGGAGACGGCCGAGCTGGCCGCCGTGGTGGCCGACCCCAGCGCCGACACCCAGGCCAAGGGCGAGCAGAACGCGCTGCGCGAGGCGATCGCCGAGGCCATCGTCGCGCTGCCCCAGCGCGAGCGGGTCGTGGTGTCGCTCTACTTCTACGACGGGCTCACCCTGCGGGAGATCGGCCAGGTGCTCGGGGTGACCGAGAGCCGGTGCTCGCAGCTGCTCTCCAAGGCGGTCATCCGCATGCGGGGCCGCATCATGCGGGAGCTCGCCACCTCATAGGCGGCCCGCCGGCCGGTCGCGCCGGGGCTGACCGGATCAGGTGATGCGCAGGCGGTGGGCGAAGGCGTGCTGGCCCGCGCCGGCGCCCGAGGGGGTGATGACCTCGGCCACCACGCGCTCGGCCAGGTCCCGGCCGAGCCCGGCGCCCACGCGCCCGGCGCTCACCAGGCACGACCCGGAGGCCACCACCTCCCCGGCCGCGTCGACCACCTCGCCCAGGAGCACGACCACCTCCTCACCCTCGGGCACGAGCCCGTGGGGGTCCGCCGGGTGCTCGGGCAGGCCGGCGTCGGCGAGCCAGGCGGCCCACTCCCCCGGCGTCATCGCCACCAGCAGGACCCCGGACGCGCCCTCGGCCACGTCGTGAGGCTACCCCCCGACCGACCCCGGGGACCGGCGGCCCGCCGGCCTGCCAACATGCGCCCCCATGGATGCGCTCCACTGGGACCACCCGCTCGGCGAGCCGCTTCGCGACCCGGCGGTGGTCGCCGCCTTCACCGGCTGGAACGACGCGGCGTCGGCGGCCTCCTCGGCGCTCGGCTTCGTGGGCACCCGCCTCAAGGCGAGCCCGCTGGCCCGGATCGACGCCGAGGAGTTCTACGACTACCAGGTGACCCGTCCCCAGGTGGACCTGGCCGGCCCGGGACCGCACACCCTGACCTGGCCGGACGTCGAGATCTCCGTCGCCCGGGTCCCGGACGGTCCGCGCGACCTGCTCCTGGTGGCCGGCGCCGAGCCGTCGCTGCGCTGGCGCGCGTTCTGCGGCCTGGTGCTCGACGTGGCCGAGCAGGTCGGGGCCACGATGGTGGTCACCCTGGGCGCGCTGCTCGCCGACGTGCCCCACACGCGCCCGGTCCGCCTGACCGGACTGAGCTCGGCCGCGGAGCTCATCGCCGGCATGGACCTGCGCGAGCCGAGCTACCAGGGCCCGACCGGCATCGTCGGGGTGCTCCACCACCTGGCCGCCGAGCGCGGCATGCAGGCCGTGTCGCTCTGGGCGCCGTCCTCCCACTACGCGGCCGGGGTCACCAACGCCAAGGCCTCCCTGGCCCTGGGGCGGGCGCTGGAGCGGGTGACCGGGGTGGACGCCGGAGCGGTGGGGCTGGAGGGCCCGGCGCTGGCGTTCGAGAAGCAGGTGAGCCGGGCGGTCGACTCCGACCCGCGCCTGCGCTCGCTGGTCGAGCAGCTCGAGCGCGCGGCCGACGAGGAGCCGCCCCCCGACCCCTCGTCGCTGCCCTCCGGGGACGAGCTCGCCCGTGAGCTCGAGCGGTTCCTGCGCGAGCAGGACCGCGGCGACACGCCTGAGTAGCGCCGCCGGGCCGGAACCTCAGGGGCGCCCCGGCCGGCTCACGTGGCCTTGATCGCGTCGAGCACCTCCAGGCGCGTCGAGCGCCGGGCGGGGATCAGCGAGGCCAGGAAGCCCAGCAGCACGCCGGCCACGAGCACCAGGAGCAGGGCGCGAAGCGGCGGGCTGAAGCCGATGCCGGCCTCCGAGAGCCGGTCGATGGTGCGGATGAGCGCCCAGCCCACGAACGTCCCCAGCACCAGCCCGGACACGGTGCCGAGCAGCGCGATGAGGATGGACTCAAGCCGCACCATGCGCTGCACCCGGCGGTCGGTCATCCCCACCACCCGCAGGAGCCCCAGCTCGCGCCGGCGCTCCAGGATCGAGAGCGAGAGGGTGTTGATGATCCCGATGAGCGCGATGATCACGCTCATCAACAGCAGCCCGTCGACCGCCTTGATGATGAAGTCGAAGACCGACCCGACGAGGCGGCCCACCGCGTTGCCCTCGGTCACCGAGACATCCGGGCGAAGGGCCGCCTGCTCGTCGATGGCGTCCTTGGTGTCGCTCTGGGCCCCCGACTCCACGTCGATGAACGCCACCGTGGGGGAGATCGGGCCCGCGATGCGCGCGAAGGTGGCCGCGTCGACCAGGCTCCCGACCTGCGCGGAGTCGATGGAGCGCCGGAGCAGGGCCACGACCTCGAGGTCGGCCCGC
>JALOLS010000129.1 GCA_025455865.1 Thermoleophilia bacterium | reverse complement strand
ACAAGGACGACCACGCCTGCTCGGCCGAGCTGGCCGCGCACCACCCAGCGGTACCGCAGGCTGCCCGCCGCGTCCACCGAGAGACGGTGGCGTCGATCGACCGGGACAAGCGGGCGTCGCTACCGTCGAGGTCGTGGCCGGGACGACACTCGCAGGATGATGTGAGCCTCGAGGATCTGGTCGAGTCCCTTCCCGAGGAGGACGTGCGGCGACTGCTCGTGGCTGCCGCCGAGACCCACGAGGACGTCGCCCGGGCCGTTCGCCTGGCGGCCGCCGACGACGGGGAGCGGCTCGCCGTGCTCCGGGCGGCCGTCGACGACCGCCTGCGGCTGCGCCGGCATCTGGACTACTGGGGGTCCTCCCGGTGGGCCGAGGACGCCGCTCCGGTGGTCAGCGCCCTCGCCGCCCAGGTGGCCGCCGGCCCGTCGCCGGAGCTGGTGCTGCTGCTGCAGCGGGCGGCCGGGCACCTGGTGAAGGCGATCATGCGCGCGGATGACTCAGACGGGCTGATCGGCGGGCTCGCCCGCGACGTGCTCGACCTGCACCTGGCGTGCTGCGGCGCCGGCGTCGCCGACCCGGACGCGCTCGCGAGGTGGATGGTGCGCTTCTCGTTCGAGGAGCAGGACTTCTTCGAGCTCGACCCCGTCGACTACGCCCCGGCGCTGGGCGAGACCGGTCTCGCGGTGTACCGGCGCGAGGTCGCCGCGCGTTCCGGCCCAGGGGAGATCCGCGCGCCGGCCCTTCACGATCCGTACGCCGGGTACCCGAGCCACGCGGCCAGGTACGCGGCGGAGCGGCTCGCCGTGCTCGACCGCGACGTCGACCGGCTCATCGCGCTGCTCGGCGAGGATCTGTCCGCCCCGCATCAGTTCATCCGGGTCGTCGAGGCCATGGTCGAGCTCGGCCGGTGGGACGACGCGCTCGCGTGGGCACGCCGGGGCATCGCCGAGACGACGGGCCGGCAGGTGGCGAAGCTCTACGACCTCGCGGCCGGCCTCCTCACCGAGCGGGACGACCCCAACGCACGCCGAGCGCCTCCACCTATGCACAGCTCAAGGACGCCGCCCGGAGCGCCGGCACCTGGGGGGACGAGATCGACGCCGCCCGCGCGCTGCTGGCCGAGCGCGATCCGGCCGGCCTGGTCGAGGCGCTGCTCGCCGACGGCGAGGCGGAGGCGGCCTGGGCCGTCGCGGCCGGCGGGGACCATGAGCTGCTGTCTGCGGCCCAGTGGGTGCGGCTCGCCCAGGCCCGCGAGCCGCTCGTTCCCGGGGACGCGATGGAGGTCTACCTGCGCCTTGGGGATGCGGTGCTCGAACGCGCCGACAAACGGGCCTACCGCGAGGCGGTCCGCCATCTGACGGCCGCCCGGCGTGCCGCCACGGCCGCCGGCCGGACTGACGAGTTCACCGCGCGCCTTGCGGTGGTCCGGGAGCGCAACCGCCGCCGCCCGTCGTGCATGGCGATGCTCGACAAAGCGGACCTGCGGTGAGCGGCGGCGGCCCGGACCTGCGGGCCGGTCCTTGCCGCCAGCTCGAGGGTCACCTCCCGATCGGCGTCCGCGCCCGCGGGCACCGTGGCGGTGGTGAGGGTGTGAGCGGGGCATCCTGGATGCAGCACGGCTCCGGCGGTCGGTGGAGCGACCCGGCGGGGCGGAGGGTTCCGGCGGAATGATCGTCCGCCGGTCGGCCGAACGCCGGGCGGGGGCTGAGAGGCTCCGGGGCGTCCGCAAACGCCCCGGAGGACCTCGATGCACCCCTTGAACGTCGACAGCGTCCAGACGGTGGCCCTCACCTCATCGTCCAGCGACGACGCGGCCTGGGTGGGCGGCTACTTCGCCTACGGCGGCGCCGGCGCGCAGGCGTCGGTGGTCATCACGTTCGCCATCCCGCCCCGCAAGCGCCTGGGCCGCCACACCGACACCGCGGAGGAGACCCAGTTCATCCTTGCGGGGGCCGGCACCCTGCTGCTGGACGATGGCCCGCGGCCGGTGCGGGCGGGCGACGTGGTCGTGCTTCCCACCGGGACGTTCCACGACCTGCACAATCCGGGCGACGTCGACCTGCGCGTGATCGGCTTCTTCGCCGCCCCGAGCGTCGAGCAGCACTGGAGCTCGGAGGTGTGGGAGCCCGGCGGGCTCACGGTCACCGGTACCCCCAACCGCTGACGGCACCCGCCGGGCGACCCCGCGCCGCACCCGTCCCGCACCCCGGCGGATGATGCGCACCGGCACCCTTGCGGGCGGGCGAGCGGAGGACGTGATGATCGACGACCGACGGCGGATCGAGGACGTGCGGGCGGACGTGCCGCCGGCGGCGGCGCGTGAGGCGGAGGCCGGCAACGCGCGCGCGGTGGCCATGCAGGCCTACCTGTACGCATTTCCGGGGTTCCTGCACATGCGCCAGCTCCAGGACTTCGTCCTCGGCCGCCGCTACGCGGCGCCGGGGGAGCCGCCGCTCGGGGGATGGGTGCTCATGCGGGCGCTGGCCGACCCGGCCACCACCACGGTCTCGCCGAACGTCGACACGCTCTCCGGCGCAAGCCACCTGCTGCTCGACGACCACGGGCCGGTCGTGCTGAGCGTGCCGGCGGCCGGCGATCGCTACCTGTCGGTGGCGGTCCTCGACGCCTCGTTCGACACCGCCGGGCTCATCGGGCCGCGCACCACGGGGACCGGCGCCGGCGACCACCTCATCGCCGGGCCCGGCTGGTCGGGCGAGGTGCCCCCCGGCATCGCGAGCGTCGTGCGGGTCCCGACACCCGCCGCCGCCCTCATCCAACGGATCTTCGTGCACGGCCCGGACGAGTACGGGTCGCTCCACCGGCTGCAGGACGCGGTGCGTGTCACCCCGCTCGCGCGCTGGCCCGAGGGGGCGGGATTCCCCGAGTCGGATCTGTCCATCGTCGACGGCCCCCCGCTGCGCGAGACCCGCGACCCGCTCGACTTCTTCGCCATCACCTCGCGCTGGATGCGCCGCAACCCGCCGCCCGCGACCGACCGCGGCCTGGCCGGGCTCTTCGACACGGTCGGCACGGGCCCCGGATCGGCGCTCCCGGAGGACCCGGGGCTCCGCGAAGCGCTGCGGGCCGGCGCGCGCGACGCCCAGGCGCTCATCGACGCCCGGGTGGTGGTCGGCCCGACCCACGGCGGGTGGCGGCTGCCCGACCCGGTGGGCGGTGCCCCCGGGCGGCCCTTCGCCGACCGGGCGGCGGCGCAGATGACCCAGCTCGGCCAGCTCCCGGCCACCGAGACGGTCTACCTGTTCGCCCAGCACGACGCGGCCGGCGACCGCCTGGACGGCGCACGGCGCTACGAGGTCGCCTTCCCCCCCGGCGGCCTGCCCCCGCTCGATGCCCCCGGGTTCTGGTCGGTGACCATGAACGGCCCGGACTCGCTGCTGGTGGCCAACCCGGCCGGGCGCTACGTGGTGCGGCCCGACACCCCGGGCCTCGAGCCCGGCCCGGACGGCGCCCTCACCCTCGTGGTGCAGTCGCCGTCGGTCGCGGACGCCCCCGGGCGGTGTGGCTGCCGGCCCCGGCGGGGCATCCCTTCGGCCTGGCGCTCCGGATCTACCTGCCCCGCCCCGCGGTGCTGGACGGGGGGTGGCTGCCGCCCGAGATCCGTCGCCTGGGGTGATCACGCCCTGATCCCCGGGCCGGGCCCGTGCGGGCCGGCCCGGGGATCGCCGGTCAGGCGGCGGCCACCTCGCGCAGGCGGCCGGTCTCGACCTCGTAGACGAAGCCGCGCACCTGGTCGGTGCGGGGGATGAACGGGCTCGCCTTGATGCGGGCGATGGACTGGCGCACGTCCTCATCCACGTCGCTGAACGCCTCGGCCGCCCACTCGGGCTTGATGCCGGTCTCATCCTGCACCTGACGCTTGAACCCATCGTCGGTGAAGGTGAGCATGCCGCAGTCGGTGTGGTGGATGAGGATGATCTCCTCGGTCCCGAGCAGACGCTGGGAGATGGCGAGCGAGCGGATCTCGTCGTCGGTGACCACCCCGCCGGCGTTGCGGATCACATGACCGTCGCCCTCCTCGAGCCCCAGCACCTTCTGCGGGTTCAGGCGGGCGTCCATGCAGGCCACCACGGCCACCCTCCGGGCCGGCGGCAGGGGCAGAGCGCCCTTGTCGAAGCCCTCGGCGTACCGCTCCGCGTTCTTCAGCAGGTCGTCGGTCACGCTCACCCGTGTCTCCTCTGTCGGTCGGGAAAGTCTGGTTTCCCGACCGTATCAGTAGTGAAGCCCTACCGGGGCGTCATGCGCCGAAGGCGCCCGGCGATCAGGCGCATCACGCTCTCGCCGAAGAACGGCGTGTCCTGGACCAGGCGGTGGAAGCGCGCGCCGTCCACCGGGACCAGCACGCAGTCGGTCGCCGCCATGGCCGTCGCGCTGCGCGGCGAGCCGTCGATGACCGCCATCTCACCGAACATCTCGCCCTCGCCGAGCCGCTCGAGCTCGACGTCCCCGGCGGTCAGCACGACCTCGCCCGAGCGAACCACGAACAGGTGGTCCGCGGTCTCGCCGGCGCTGAAGATCGTCGCGCCGGCGGGGTACTCGCGCACGTCGCCGCCCCCGCGGAAGACGCCGAACGTGATCCGCTCATCGCTCATCCATACCCCCATCGCGTTCCGTGTCCGGTCCGCGCCCCGGCGGGACGCTACCCGACCGGGTCGGGCGGGGGGGCGGTGACCGGGGCGGCCGCGCCACCCGCCACCCGACGGGCCCGGTCCCAGCACTCGTTCAGGCCGTACTGGAGGTAGATGGTCTGGAAGCCCCCGAGGAAGGCGAGCAGGACGGTGATCCCCGACGAGGGGCCGCCGGTGTCGTCGCCGGTGATGATCTGGCGCACCGCGCGGGCGCGCCGGGCGGTGTGCACCCACGAGATGACCGCCGGCACGATCACGAGGGCGCCCAGGGTGACCGCGAGCACGGCGTTCACCGGGTCGTTGTCCAGGGGCTTGCCGGCGGCGGCGGAGTAGTCGCGCATCTCCCGGTTGATCTTGTACCAGAAGACGACGCCGTAGACGCCGAGGGTGATGAGGCTGAGGAGCCACACCCCCCACGGGTTGCGCCGCTTGACCAGGGCCCCCTGGAACTGGATCTCCTCCGCCATGCCCGCCTCCTGCTCGCCGGACCGCCGGGGGAAGGGTAGGCGACGACCCGGCCCCGGCTCGCGCTCCCCTACGATCCCCACGTGCCGGCCGACCCCTCCACCAGTGACCTCGCCCGGCAGACGGCGCCCGCGGCCGTCGAGCGCCTCGTGCGCTACGCCCGTGTCGACACCCAGGCCGATCCGGCGTCGGCGACGGTGCCGAGCACGGCCCGGCAGCTCGATCTGTCCCGGCTGCTCGTGGAAGAGCTGCGGGCCCTGGGGCTCTCCGACGCCGTCCTCGACGAGCAGGGCTTCGTGATGGCCACGCTGCCGGCCACGGTGGACCACGAGGTGCCCACCATCGCGCTGCTGGCCCACGTGGACGTGGCCCCCGACGCGCCGGCGGCCGGGGTGCGCCCGCAGGTGGTCCGCTACCCCGGCGGCCGGATGCCGCTCCCGGGCGACCCCTCGGTGGCGCTCGACCCCGCGGTCAGCCCGGCCCTGGCCGGACGGGCCGGGCAGGAGCTCGTGACCTCCGACGGCACCACGCTGCTCGGCGCGGACGACAAGGCCGGCATCGCCGAGATCATGACCGCGGTGGCCCATCTCGTGCGCCACCCCGAGATCCCCCACGGGCCGGTCCGCGTCTGCTTCACGCGCGACGAGGAGGTGGGGCGGGGGGTGGAGGGCATCGACCTGGCCCGCCTCGGGGCACAGGCGGCCTACACCCTCGACGGCGCCGACGCCGGGACGATCGAGGACGAGACCTTCAACGCGCGCAGCGCGAGCGTGACCTTCCGGGGCGTCGCCGTGCACCCCGGCTATGCGACCGGCCGCCTGGTCAACGCGCTCAAGGTGGCCGCCGACTTCGTGGCGAGCCTTCCGCGGGACGGGCGCGCGCCGGAGACCACGGCGGGCCGTGAGGGCTTCATCCACCCGGTCGCCATGCGCTCGGCCGAGGACACGGCCCAGGTGGACCTGATCCTGCGCGACTTCGACCGCGACCGGCTGGACGGGCACGAGCGCCTGGTGCGCGATCTGGCCGCCCGGGCCGCCGCGGCCCATCCGGGGTCGTCGGCCGAGGTGGCGGTGGCCGACTCCTACCGCAACATGAAGGAGTACCTGCGCGAGCACCCCGGCGTGGTCGCGCGCGCCGAGGAGGCGATCAGGCGCGCGGGCCTGGAGCCCCGCCGGGGCTTCATCCGCGGCGGCACCGACGGCGCCCGGCTCTCGGAGCTGGGGCTGCCCACGCCGAACCTGTTCACCGGCCAGCAGGACATCCACTCCCGGCACGAGTGGATCGCGGCGGCCGACATGGGTGCGGCGGTCGCGACGCTCATCCACCTGGTCCAGATCTGGGCCGAGCCCGCGTCGCCGGCCGCCTGAGTCAGGCGCCTGCGGCCACCTCCACGCGGTTCCGGCCGGCGGCCTTCGCGGCGTAGAGCGCCGAGTCGGCCCGGGCGAGCAGCCCCTCGGCGGGCTCCCCCGGCCGGCTGTCGGCCACCCCGACCGAGACGGTGATCCCGGGCAGGCCTCCGACCGGCGCGGACGCGACCGCCGCGCGCAGGGCCTCGGCCGCCGCCGCCGCCTGGACGAGGTCCAGGCCCGGCATGGTCCAGGTGAACTCCTCGCCGCCCGAGCGCGCGACCACCTGCCCGGCCGCGGCGCAGGCCCGCAGGCGTTCGCCGACCCCGACGAGCACCCGGTCCCCGGTGGCGTGGCCGTGGGTGTCGTTCACGAGCTTGAACATGTCGACGTCGATGGCCGCCACCGCCAGGGGCCCGCCCCGCGCCCGCTGGCGCAGGAGCTCCCGGGCCAGGCCGGCGTCCAGCGCCCGGCGGTTGGGCAGCCCGGTGAGCGGGTCGTGCAGGGCCATGCGGGCCAGCGCGTCGCGGCGGTGGCGGCGCTCGGTCACGTCCACCAGCACGCCGACCAGCGACGCCTGGGCCGCCGGGGGCCCGGCCTGCCCGTGCTCGCTCACCCAGGTCACCGTGCCGTCGGGCCGCAGGACCCGGTACTCGGCCTCATACGCCGACCGGCGGCCCAGGGCGAGGGCGATGGCGCGCACCGTCGCCTCGCGGTCCTCCGGATGGGTGACCGTGCCGAGCGTCCGCCGGCCTGCGAGGAAGTCCTCGCGGGGATGCCCGGTGATGTCGCCGATGCGCTCGCTGGCGAACAGCACCGTGCGCCGCGGGTCGAGCGCGCAGCGGAAGACGGCCCCGGGCACGCCGGCGAGCAGGGTCGCGAGGGCCGGCTCGTCCTGATCGGGGCGGTTGGCCATCCGCTCGGCGGCCAGGCGCCGGCGGCAGTCGGGGCACAGCGGTCCCGAGTGCGGGGTGATCGTGCCGCAGATCTCGCACGCGGCCACCCGCACGACCACCTCGCGGGTGGCGTGGCCGGCCTCAAGCGCGCGGAGCCGGCGGGCCAGCCCGTCGACCACATCGCGCGACACGCCGCCGGGAGCGCTCATCCCCACTGGAATCGGCAGCGCGCCGTCCGGGGATGACCGTCTCGCGGCCGGGGCTACCGGCGGCGGCGCCCCCGGGTCCCGCGGGCGGCGCCGGCGGCCGCGTGGCCCCGGTGCACGGCCACCGCGCGGTCCCAGTCGTGGCGCCCGAGGGCGCGGGCGAAGCGCACGCCGTAGGCCTCCTCCACCTGGGCCCGCAGGAAGTGCGAGCGCAGCGATCCCGGCGCGACCAGCTCGCCGGTGCGCGGGTCCCATCCGCACCACACCCCGCTCTCATGCCCGGCGCACACGCAGTCCGGCGGGTGGCCGTAGTGACGGGAGGGGAGCCGGCGGAAGGTGAGGGCAGACATCGGGAGGACCGGGGATCATACCGTCCGAATCGCCGGAAAGCCCTGCTCGGAGCGTGCGGGCCGACGCGCCGGCGGACCGGCACCATCTCGCCGGTGCTCGTGCTGCTCGACATCGACGGGACGCTGCTGCGCGGCGTCGGCGCACACACCGCGGCCCTGCTCGACGCGATGGCCGAGGTCCACGGCGTGCGGCCGGGGGCCGACGCGGTGCGGGCGGTGGGCCCGGCGGGGTGGCCGACGCGGCCGTCGACCTCGGCCTGCAGGCGTGGATGCGCGCGGCCGCGGCCGCCTACCCCGCCCAGGAGGCCGCGCACCCCCGGCCGGTGGCCCTGCCCGGGGCGGCGGACGCGGTCGCGGCGATGGCGGGCGCCGGCGTGCGGCTCGGGCTGCTCACCGGCAACCTCGAGCCGATCGGCCGGGCCAAGCTCCGCGCCGCCGGGTTCTCCGACGCCCTCGCATCGGCTCCGGGCGGCTTCGGGTCCGATCATGAGGACCGCCGCGCCCTGGTCCCGGTGGCCCGCGCCCGGGCCGGCGGGGGCTTCGCGGGGCCGGCCACGGTGGTCGTGGGCGACACGCCGCGCGACATCGCCTGCGCCCGCGCGGCCGGCGCCCGGGTGGTCGGGGTGACGACCGGGCCGCACCCCGCGGGCGACCTCGCGGCGGCCGACGCGGTGGCCGGCGACCTGGCCGAGGTCGCCCGGGTGATCGCGGCCTGGGCGCCTCCTCAGTAGCGGCGCGCGCGGGGATCTGCGACCGGGGCGTGCTGCTCGCCCACCCCCAGGCAGCTCGGGCAGGTCTCGCCGATCAGGTGGTCGTCGCCGGGCGCGCGCCGCAGCAGACGGCGCTGGCCCCAGCAGGTCGGGCAGGGGAACCACACGGACTCGAGGGCCGTCGACATCGGGCGCTCCTCGCGTTGGGGTCACCCTGAGCATCGGTGGCCGGGCCGCCGGTTCCATCCGCCCGCGGCACAGATCGGACCGCCGCCGGTTCGGCCCGGTGGCCTTGTGTACGGGGCGAACCCCGCCCTGTGGGTCTTCGCCCCGGGGCCAAAGACCCCCAGGGCGGCCGTTCGTAGGCTCAGCCGACATTGAGGGGGCCCCGCCCGGGGGACCCCGCGCTCGTGCAAGGAGTCTCGTCTATGCGCTTGAGGTCCTTCCGGCTCGTGCCACTGCTGGCGGCGGTCGCGCTGCTGGCGGTGCCCGGACTGGCCGCAGCGGCGGAGGGCCCGTCGGCGACCGACATCGCGGTGAACTCGATGTGGGTCGTGGTCGGGGCCATCCTCGTGCTCTTCATGCAGGCTGGTTTCGCGATGCTCGAGGTCGGGCTCTCGCGCATGAAGAACGCCGGCGCCGTGATGGCCAAGATCATCACCAACCTCTCCATCACCTTCGTGATGTTCTGGGCGGTCGGCTTCGCCCTCGCCTTCGGGAACGGCAACAGCTTCGTCGGCTCGTCGGGGTGGTTCCTCGGCAGCTCCGACGTCGCGGGCGACGCCAACTCCCTCGGGCTGGCCGACTTCTCGAACGCGTTCGCGGCCTACAACATCCCCATCGAGGCCCTGTTCTTCTTCCAGGCCACGTTCTGCGCGGTGTCGCTCGCGATCGTGTACGGCACGATGCTCGACCGCACCAAGTACGTCGCCTACGTCATCTTCGGCGTGGTGTTCACCGGGCTGATCTACCCCACGGTCGCGCACTGGACCTGGGGCGGCGGCTGGCTCTTCCAGGACGGCTTCCTGGACTTCGCCGGCTCCTCCATCGTGCACCTGCAGGGGGCGCTCGCCGCGCTCGCCGGCACCCTCCTGCTCGGGCCCCGCATCGGGAAGTTCCGAGACGGGAAGGCGGTGCCGATCCCCGGGCACTCCATCCCACTCGCCATCCTGGGCGTGATCATCCTGTGGGTGGGCTGGATGGGCTTCAACCCGGCTTCCTTCCTGGGGGCCATCGGCGTCAACTTCGCCGATGTCGCCGTGAACACCAACCTGGCCGCGGCGGCGGGCGTCATCGGCGCGATCTTCGCCTCGCTGATGATGTTCAAGACCC
>JALOLS010000128.1 GCA_025455865.1 Thermoleophilia bacterium | reverse complement strand
CGTCGACCGCCGCCCCGAGCCGCTCGGGGTCGGAGGCGTGGCGTGAGAGGGCAAGGGTGAGCGCCAGGCCCGGCACGGTCTGCTTGGTCGCCGCGAGCAGCCGCCGGGCCAGGGTGTGGGCGAGGTCCTCGGGGCCCTCGTCGCCCTCCCCCTCGCCCCGGGGCGGCAGGAGCACCACCAGCAGCCCGTCGTGCCAGTCGATCAGCGACCGCGGCCAGTGCAGGTCGAGCACCGCGCGGGTCTGCTGCATGAACCGGCGCACCAGGCGCGGGTCGGTGATCAGCCGGCCCTCGGTGTGGGGGTCCTGCAGCTTGCCGATGAGGGCGATCGCCCCCTGGGAGAGGTCGGCGCCCAGGTGCCGGGCGCGCCGGATCATCGACTCGCGGCTGACCTGCTCCCCGGCCAGGAGCTCCTCGACCAGGTCGCCGCGGAGCGACGCCTCGGTCTCGATGCGGGCCTCCTCCCGGGCCCGCTCGAGCAGCATGGCCTCGCCGGCCTCCTCCAGCACCGCCCGCTCGACCGGGCCGGGCGGCGCCGGGATCCACACCACCAGCACCGTGGTCCCGCCGGCCGGGTCGACCACCGGGAACTTGACCAGCTCGGGGAGCTCCTGGTCCATGAACGGGCCGATGACCGACGCGGGGCCGTGACCGCGCGCCCGCTGCACCGCGGCCTCGAGCTCCTGCTCGTGGGCCTCGCCCAGGCCCGCCGCGCCGAGCAGGTCGAGGTACTCGTCCAGCAGCGCGACCGGGGCCCCGAGCAGGTCCCGCGCGGCGCCGGCGAGGCCGGCCGGCCCCCGGCCGGCGAGCAGCGGGGTGCGGAAGGCCGAGCGGGCCTCCTGCGCGCGGCGCCAGGCGCCGCCGGCCGCGAGGGCCGCCGCCAGGTCGCTCACCACCGGACCCCACGCCGCGCCCTTCCGGAGCACCACCGCGGGCACGCCCAGCCCGGGCGGCGGGGCGGTCCGCATCACCAGCGCGACGCAGCCGGCCGGCAGCGGATCGGGCACCTCGCCGGGGGCCAGCACCAGCGCGCCGGCCTCCTCGGGGCCGCCGGCGTCGGCCAGGGTGACCGCGGCGACCGGCACGGACAGGTCGGCGTCGGGAGGATGGACCCGGGCGCCCGCGAGCGCGGGCAGCGAGAGCAGGTCCGCGAGGGGTGCCCCGGGGCTCGCCGCCACGGGGGGGTCGGCGACACGGGCGGTCGTCACGCCGTGAAGCATGGGGCCGGCCCCGGCGCGGGTCAAGCCGGGGGCGGTTCGGGGCGACGGGTTTCTCCCCCGGGCCAAAGCCCCCCCGGCGGCGTTTGGCCCCACATCACAAGCCCATGCCCGGGCGGGGGGATAACCTGCCCAGCGTCGGGGAGCGACCCGGCGCTCATGGCGCTCGCCCGGGCGGGACACCGACGTCCCCCGAGCGGATTCCCGGCACCGAGACAACGACGCGGCCCGGTCCGCCGCCGCACGGCGGCCTCGTGTCCGGGCCCAGGAGGGACGACCCGCCCACCATGCCCAAGATCCGCCAGCACAACGTCGCCGCCGCCCAGTGGCAGCCGAACGGCACCACCATGGGGACCTCGGACCTGACCGTCCAGGGCAACAACCCCTTCGGTGAGAACGTCTTCGGCCCGCAGGCGCAGCGGGTGAAGCTGCCCAAGCACGTCTACCGCCAGCTGCAGGCCGTCATCGAGCGGGGCGAGCAGCTCGACCCGGCCCTCGCCGACGCCGTGGCCTCCGCCATGAAGGACTGGGCCCTGGAGAAGGGCGCGACCCACTTCACCCACTGGTTCCAGCCCCTGACCGGGTCGACCGCCGAGAAGCACGACTCGTTCTACATGCCGATCGGCGACGGCACCGCGCTCGCGGAGTTCTCGGGCAAGGAGCTGATCCAGGGCGAGCCGGACGCATCGAGCTTCCCGACCGGCGGCATCCGCGCCACCTTCGAGGCGCGCGGCTACACCGCCTGGGACCCGACCAGCCCGGCGTTCATCCTGGAGAACCCGAACGGCGCCGTGCTGTGCATCCCCACGGCGTTCGCGTCGTGGACCGGCGAGGCGCTGGACCACAAGATCCCGCTCCTGCGCTCGATGGAGGCCCTGGCCAAGTCGGCCCTGCGGGCGCTGCGCCTGTTCGGCGACGAGAGCGCCCAGCGGGTCTTCACCACGATCGGGCCCGAGCAGGAGTACTTCCTGATCGACGAGCAGTACTACTACGAGCGGCCCGACCTGATCACCACCGGCCGGACGCTCTTCGGGGCCAAGCCGCCCAAGGGCCACGAGCTCGACGACCACTACTTCGGCTCCATCCCCGAGCGGGTGCTCGCCTGCATGCTGGAGACCGAGATGGAGATGGCGCGGGTCGGCATCCCGATCAAGACCCGCCACAACGAGGTCGCCCCGGCCCAGTACGAGATCGCGCCGGTGTTCGAGAACTCCAACGTGGGCTCGGACCACCAGCAGCTGTGCATGCAGATCATGCAGAACGTGGCCCGCAAGTACGGCCTGGTCTGCCTGCTGCACGAGAAGCCCTTCGCGGGCGTGAACGGCTCGGGCAAGCACAACAACTGGTCGATGGGCACCGACACCGGGGACAACCTGCTCGAGCCCGGTGACAACCCCCACGACAACCTGCAGTTCCTGTTCTTCTGCGCGGCCGTCCTGCAGGCGGTCAACCGCCACCAGGGCCTCCTGCGGGCCTCCATCGCGAGCGCCGGCCAGGACCACCGCCTGGGCGCCAACGAGGCGCCGCCGGCGATCATCTCGGTCTTCCTGGGCGGTGAGCTCGAGCGGGTCTTCGAGGCCATCGCCGCGGGCGAGACGGCCGCGAGCACCCCGCAGTCGTTCCTGGGCCTGGGCACCCCGGTGCTCCCGCCGCTGCCGCTGCACGGCGGCGACCGCAACCGCACCAGCCCGTTCGCCTTCACCGGCAACAAGTTCGAGTTCCGGGCCCTGGGCTCCAGCGCGAGCCCGAGCTTCACCAACACCGTCCTGAACACGATCGCCGCCCAGGCCATCGACGACCTGTGCAACGACCTCGAGGCCGCCCTCGGGTCGGGCAAGCCGCTGGACGAGGCGGTCATCGCGGTGGTCCGCAAGAGCTACGAGGCCAACCGCCAGATCGTCTTCGGGGGCGACAACTACTCCGATGAGTGGCACGCCGAGGCCGAGCAGCGCGGGCTGCTCAACCTGCGCACCACCCCCGACGCGCTGCCCGAGATCATCAGCGACGAGTCGGTGTCGGTGTTCGACACCTACGCGGTGCTCAGCGAGCGCGAGGTCCACTCGCGGTATGAGGTCTTCCTCGAGCAGTACATCGCGAAGGTGAACATCGAGGCCGAGACCGCGCGCGACATCGCACGGACGATGCTGCTGCCGGCGGCGCTCCGCCACCTCGACGTGATCGAGGAGGCCGAGATGGAGGAGCTCGACGAGGAGATGCGCCCGGTGGTCAAGGACTTCTGGACGGCCATCAAGGCCCTCGAGCAGGCCAACGCCGGCCACCCCGACACCGACACGCTCTCGCACGCGGTGTACATGCGCGACACCGTGCTGGCCGCGATGAACGCCGTGCGGGAGCTCGCCGACCAGCTCGAGAAGCTGGTGGCCGACGACCTGTGGCCGCTGCCGAAGTACAGCGAGATCCTCTTCATCAAGTAGCGCGGGAGGACGCGCCCGGGACCGCGGCGGCCCCGTCATCCCTCGCGGGTGGCGGGGCCGTTTCGGTTAGGGTGACCCGCCGGGACCAGACCAGGACGAGCGGAGGGGCCGATGACCGCCGAGGAGGTGCTCGCGCACATCGAGGAGCGCGACGTCAAGTTCATCCGGCTGTGGTTCACCGACATCGTGGGCCAGCTCAAGAGCTTCGCGGTCACCAAGGAGGAGATCCCGGCGGCGCTCGAGCAGGGGATGGGCTTCGACGGGTCCTCGATCACCGGCTTCAACGCCATCGAGGAGTCGGACATGGTCGCCATGCCCGACCCCGGCACGTTCGCGATCCTCCCCTACCGGCCGCAGGAGCAGGCCGTGGCGCGGATGTTCTGCGACATCCGGGTCCCGGGCGGCCAGCCGTACGAGGGCGACCCGCGCTACGTCCTGCGCCGGGCGCTGGAGCGCGCCCGCGGCATGGGCTTCGACCACTACTTCCTCGGCCCCGAGCTCGAGTTCTTCTACTTCAGGAACAACCGCGGCACCGAGGTGCTCGACCAGGGCGGCTACTTCGACCTGACCACCCTGGACGCGGCGAGCGACGTGCGGCGCGAGACGGTGCTCAGCCTGGAGTCGATGGGGATCAAGGTGGAGTACTCCCACCACGAGGTCGGCCCGTCCCAGCACGAGATCGACATGCGCTACGCCGACGCGCTCCAGATGGCCGACAACGTGATGACCTACCGCACGGTCGTGAAGGAGGTCGCCCACAAGTACGGCTGGTACGCGACCTTCATGCCCAAGCCGCTGCTCGGCGAGAACGGGTCGGGGATGCACACCCACCAGAGCCTGTTCCGGGGTGAGCGGAACGCCTTCTTCGACCCCGACGACGAGTACTACCTGTCGGACGTGGCCAAGGGCTTCATCGCCGGCCAGCTGCGCCACGCGCGCGAGCTGTCGTGCGTGTTCGCGCAGTGGGTCAACTCCTACAAGCGGCTGGTGCCGGGCTACGAGGCGCCGGTCTACATCGCCTGGAGCCGGCGCAACCGCTCGGCGCTCATCCGGGTGCCGGTCTCCCACCCGGGCAAGGAGCGGGCCACGCGGGCCGAGCTCCGCTGCCCCGACCCCGCGTGCAACCCGTACCTGACCTTCGCGGCGCTGCTGCACGCCGGCCTGGACGGAATCGAGCGCGGGTACGAGCTGCCGGCCCCGATGGAGAAGAACCTGTACGAGCTCGACCACGAGGAGCGGATGCAGGCCGGCATCGAGGCCCTGCCCGAGACGCTGGGCGAGGCGGTGGAGATCGGGGCGGCGTCGGAGCTGCTCCTGCGGGCGCTGGGTGAGCACACCCACACCCGCTACGTCGAGATCAAGCGCGCCGAGTGGGAGGAGTACCGGGTGCAGGTCACCCCGTACGAGCTGGAGCGCTACCTGCCGGTCCTGTAGCCGGTCGTGTTCGGGCTTCCCGAGTGGGCGAGCCGCCTGCTGCTCGCGGCGATCATCGTCGCGGCGGCGTTCGTGGTGCTCGCCCTCATCCGGCGCGGGATCGCCCGCCTGGCCGCCCGCAGCGGTCCCCTGGAGCCCGGACGGGCCCGCCAGCGCCAGACCGCCGTCGCGGTCTTCGCGACCGGCGCCCGCTACGTGGTGCTGGTGGCCGCCGCGATCGGGGTGGCCCTCGCGCTCTCGGGCAGCGGCGGCGTGGCCGCCCTCTCGGGCACGGCGCTCCTCATCGTGGTGGTCGGCTTCGCCGCGCAGCGGCTGCTGGCCGACGTCATCGCCGGCGCGTTCATCCTGTTCGAGGGCCAGTACGGGGTGGGCGACATCATCACCCTGAAGCCCATGGACTTCACCGGCGTCGTCGAGGAGCTCGGGCTGCGGGCCACGGTGGTGCGCGACCTGAACGGCGACGTGTGCTTCGTCCCCAACAGCATGATCCAGGGGGTGCGCCGGCTGCCCCACGCCCACCGCACCCTCGACATCGAGCTGGTGACCCGGGACGTCGCCGCGGTGGAGGCGGCGCTGCGCCACGCCGGGCGGCTCGGCCCGCTGCGCGGCGCGCGATTCGCGACCGCGCCCCACATCGCCGGGCGGGTGGACGTGGGCACCGGGCTGGTGGGCCTGCGCATCCGGACGGCGGTCGCGCCGTCGCTCGAGTGGCTGGTGCGCGACGTGCTCCTGGGCCTGCTGCGGGCCGAGGCCGGTGAGGGCATCGTGGGCGAGATCGTGGTCCTCGACGCCGACCCGCAGGTGGTCACCGCCTACCAGGACGCCCTGGCCGGCGGCATCTGAGCCGGCCCCCTTGACGCGGACGGCCGCGGGGCGCATGCTCCCCGCGGACCGCAGGCCCCCGAGGGGAGGGAGTGCCGATGACGATCGCCGTTGCCGCGGGGCGGCCCAGCCGCCCGCCTCACGCACCCGCACGCACGGGCGTCGTCGTCGTGACCCCGGAGGCCACCCTCCGGTAGCCGCGGCGGGGCGCCCTCCCGAGATGAGGAGCCCCGAGTTGCCCCTTCTGCCCCACCCGGGCCTGGCCGCGATCGGCTGGGACCCGGACCGCCGGCGTGAGCTGGCCGACATGGGCGTGGACCGCCTGGTCCCCGCCCGCATCCTGCGCGTGGACCGCGGGTCGGTCCTCGCGCTCACCCCCGATGGCCCGGTGCGCGCCACCGCGCGCGAGCCCCTGGCCGCCGGCGACTGGGTCGCCCTGGACGGCCCGCGGGTCGCCCGGCGCCTGGCGCGGCGCAGCGAGATCGCCCGCCACGCGGTCGGCGGCCGCTCGGGCGCCCAGGTGCTCGCGGCCAACGTCGACCTGCTGGTGGTCGTCTGCGGCCTCGACCGGCCGCTGCGGCCCGGCCGGGTGCGCCGGTTCGCCGCGCTCGCCCGCGCCGGCGGGGCCGAGCCGGTCGTGGCGTTGACCAAGGCCGACCTGCACCCCGACCCGGCGGCCGTCGCCGCCGGCCTGCGCTCGGCGCTCGGCGTGGGCGCGCTCGCGCTCTCGGCGCTCACCGGGGCGGGGCTCGACCCGCTCGCCACCCTCGCCGCACCCGACCGCACGCTGGCCCTGGTCGGGGAGTCCGGCGCGGGCAAGTCCACCCTGACCGCCGCGCTGGCCGGCATCGAGCGGGCCACCCGGGCGGTGCGCCAGGGCGACCACAAGGGCCGCCACACCACCACCGCCCGCGAGCTCGTGCCGCTCCCCGGCGGGGGCGCGCTGGTCGACACCCCCGGCCTGCGCGAGGTCGGCGTGCTCGACCTGTCCGGCGTCGAGGAGGCGTTCGCCGACGTGCTCGAGGTCGCCGGCGCCTGCCGGTTCCGCGACTGCGCGCACGAGAGCGAGCCCGGCTGCGCGGTGCGCGCCGCCGCCGCGGCCGGGCTGGTCGACCCGGCCGAGCTCGACCGCCTGGCCGCCATGCGCCGCGAGGCCGCCGCGGCCGAGCTTCGGGCCAACGAGCACGAGCTCCGCCGCCACGGGCGCCAGGGCGCCCGTCGCTCCCGCGAGTACGCTCGCCTCACCCGCGGCCGGCGGGACTGACGGGGGGCGCCGTCACCCGTGCCCGGGCGCGGGCCGCGGCACCCGGGCGGCACCCGTCA
>JALOLS010000127.1 GCA_025455865.1 Thermoleophilia bacterium | reverse complement strand
CCCGTCGTCCATGGCGTTCATGGACCGCTTCGCGGTCGTGCAGAACGCCGGCAGCGCCGACGTCACCTGGATCGATCTCACGACCCCGGAGCGCTCCGCGAACCTGCCCCTCGGGGAACGGGAGCCGGGGACGTCCATCGCCGCGACGGGCAACGGGCAGGAGACCTACGTCGCGGTGCCCGGCGAGAAGCGGGCGTACGGGCTGCACGTGATGATGGGCCGCCCCATGGTCATGAGCGAGATCCGCAACCCGCGGGAGGCCGACCAGGTCCTGGTGGCCCACAGCGGCCTGCGGCCCACCGAGGTCCCCGGGGTCTGGCGGCTCCAGACCGCCTTCCCCTCCAAGGGCACCTGGCGGCTGACCGTCCGGGCCGGTGGCGGCCGGGCCGCCACGCGGGTGTCGGTGGGCGCCGCCGAGCCCTCGCGCGCCCGGGTCGAGGTCGCCGGCCGCGAGGTCAGGGGTCGCGTCGGGCGCCCGGTGACGGTCCGCTTCTACGTGACCGGCGCGGTCCCGGCGTCGCCGGAGGTGCTCGCCTACACCGTCTCGCCCCAGGCCGGCGTGCGGCAGATGCGGATGCCGGCCACCCGCATCTCGGCCACCGAGTACACGGCCACCATCACGCCGCCGGCCCCCGGCCTCTACCGCCTCTACCTGCTGGCCGAGGACGCCCAGATCGGGCCCCGGTCGGGCCCCGGCATGCGGCTGAGGGTCACCGCCTGACCACGACGGCGCCCCGCCGGGGTCAGGCCGCCTCGCTCGCCTCCATGGCGCCGGGGTCGGCCGCCATGCGGCGCACGGCGTCGGCCACGTCCTCGGGCTCCGCGTCCTTGAGCAGGTAGCCCTCGGCGCCGGCCTCGAGCGCGCTGGTGATGCGCGCCCGGTCGGGGAACGAGGTGAGCACCAGCACCCGGGTGCCGGGGCAGCTCTGGCGCATGGCCCGGGTGGCCTCCACCCCGTCCATGCCCGGCATGACCAGGTCCATCAGCACCACGTCCGGCTCGTGCTCCTCGCACAGGGCGATCGCGTCGGGGCCGGAGCCCGCCGAGGCCACCACCTCGATGTCGTCGAAGCCCTCCAGGAAGCCCTCGACGCCCAGGCGGACCAGGGCGTGGTCGTCGCAGATCATCACCCGGATCATCGCGACCTTCCCTGGCACATCCCGCGGCCCTCCCGGCTCATCTCGGATCGGCGTGAGGCACGGCGCGTCACCACTGGAGCGTTCCGTCTGGCCGGTATGGGTCGCAATGGGACGTTGGTCCTACGACCGGACCGGACACACGACACCGGTGGGGACGCTACCCGGGCGCCGCGTCCGGCGCTACCCGCCGGCGCGCTCGGCCTGCCCCACCAGCCCGTGGCGTTCGGCCCAGAGCGCGGCCTGGGTGCGGTCGGTGACCTCCAGGCGCCGGAACACGTTGGTCAGGTGCGCCTTCACGGTCTTCTCGGAGATGGCCAGCCGGCGGGCGATCTGCTTGTTCGGCAGCCCGGCGGCGAGCAGCAGCAGCACCTCGCGCTCGCGCGACGAGAGCGCGGCCTGCTCCGGCGTGGGCCCCGAGGGCTCGGGGGGCTCCCCGCCGGCCCGTGCGCCGGGCACCCCGCGCGGGGCGAGCAGGGCCGTCGCGGCCCGGGGGTCGAGGGGGGCGCCCCCGTCGTTGGCGGCCCGCAGGGCCCGCTCGAGCTCGCCCGGCTCGGTGTCCTTGAGCAGGTAGCCCCGGGCCCCGGCGGCGAGGGCCTCGCGCACCCGGTCGTTGGCCGTCATCGCCGTGAGGACGATCACGACCGCCTGCGGCCGCTCGGCGATGATGCGCCGGGTGGCCTCGACCCCGTCGATGTCGGGCATCTCCAGGTCCATGAGCACCACATCGGGGTCGTGCTCGAGCGTGGCCCGCACCCCCTCCTCGCCGAGGGGGCAGCACGCCACGACCTCGACCCCGTCGAAGCCGTCCACGAGCTGCTCGAGCCCGGCACGGACCAGGGCGTGGTCGTCGCAGATGACCACCTGGATCACGAGGACACCGCCCCCGCCGGGTAGGTGAGGATGACGCTCGTCCCGGCGCCGGGCGCGCCGAGCACCTCCAGCCGCCCGCCGCCCGAGGCGACCAGCCCCTCCAGGAGCTCCAGGCCCAGGTGGCCCTCCTCGCGACGGCGACGGCGGTCGTCGGGGGTGAACCCGCGGCCGTCGTCCACCACGCGGAGCTCGACCATGCCCCCGCCGGCGTCCTGCAGCGTGACCTCCACGTGTGTGGCCTCCGAGTGCTCGCTCACGTTGCGGAGCGCCTCCTGCGCGACCCGGAAGACCATCGCCTCGGAGGACTCCGACAGCTCGGGCGCGCCGTTCAGCCGGATCTGCGGGGTGATCCCGCGGGCCTGCAGGCGCGACACCAGGTCGGCGAGCGCGGCCTCCAGCCCCTGGGAGTGCAGGTTGGGCGGGTGGATCTCGACCAGCAGCGAGCGCAGCCGGCGCACGCCGACCCGCGACGCCACCGCGCCGTCGCGCAGGGTGCGCACCACGCGGTCCGGCGTCTCGCCGCCCGGGCGGTCGGCCGCCGCCTGCAGGGCGAAGGAGAGCCCGGCGAGGTCCTGCACGACCCCGTCGTGCAGGTCGGCCGCGATCCGCCGGCGCTCCTGGTCGGACGAGGCGATGGCCTGGCGCAGCAGGTGCTCCTGCTCGGCCCGGCCCGCGGCGATCTTGCGGGCCAGGTGCCAGGCGAGCGGCGCCTGCAGGAGCCACAGGATGAACAGGGCGGCGACCAGCGGCGGCAGGAACGCGTGCCAGTGGTCGTCCTCGATGCCGGTGATCGCGTCGGGGCGGAAGTACTCCTCGTACAGCAACGGCCCGGCCGGTCCCGGGATGGCGGTGTAGACCTCGATCAGCCGCCCGTAGCGCCGCTCGACGCGGTTCTCGGGGCGCGACAGGTCGGAGGTCTCGGCGTCGACCCGGGCCGGGTCGCGCAGCGCCGCCCGGTCGTCGGGGGCGAGCGGGAAGCGCTCCCCGACCTGCCGCAGCCCGTCGTCGTACACGATCCGCCCGTCCGGCCGCCAGACCTTGACCCGCACGACGGTGTCGTCGAGGACCCGCTGCTGGACGACCTCGTCCAGCGTGGCGAGGGCACCGGGGTCGCCGCGCAGCACGGCCGGCGTGATGGCCGGGGCGACGATGTCCCGGCCGCTGATCCGGGCGAGCCGCTCGGCGTCGCGCAGCGCCTCCCGCTCGGCCGCCCCGCGCAGCACGATCGAGACGGCGATCGCCAGCGCCACGACCACGGCCAGGCCGGCGAGCATGAACCAGGCGACGGCGGCCGCGACCGACGTCGCGCCGTGGGGGCGCGGCGGTGGCGCATGGAAGAGCTCGGGGATCGTCGGGGGACGGTCCCCTGATGGAGCCGTCCGCGGGGGGGCGTACCCCGCAGACGTTTCCGTGATTGCCATAGGGCGGACTCCGCGAACCGTGACGCGTGCCTTCTGGGGGTCGGCACCGCGACCGCTCCGGTTTACCGCTTTCCGGCGGCTCGCATCACTAGACGGAAGTCGAGGTCGGGCGGTGCCGTGAGGGGGGTTCCGCGCGCGCGAGGGGGTCCTACCTGAACCAACGGTTGGGCCTAGGACCAATGTCCGATTGCCGTTGGGACCGCTGAAACCTCAAGGTGGCTTCGGCGGGGGCACCCGGACGGCGTTCCGGGATTCCCCGCACCCCAGGTGCCGCGCGGTACGGAGGCCGGCCGGGACCGGGGGAGTGTCGAAGCCACGCGGCCCCGGGCCGCGCGACGAGAGAGGTGGTGGTGGTGTCCCCCAAGTCCCCGATGGGCCCCGAGGCCCGGCTCCCGCGGCCCAAGGCCCGGCTCCGCGCCCGCGCCGGCCTGGCCGCCCTGGCCTTCGTGGCCACGGCCGGCGGGGCCGCGGTGGTGGGCTCGCCGACGGCGGCGCTCGCCGACGCCAGCGTCTGCCCCGACGGCTCCCGCCAGGTCGTCTACGACGTCACCGCCTTCGAGACGGTCATCCCCGTCAACGGGTGGGGCGACCACATGCCGAGCGGGCTCACCTACGCCCTCTCCGGCGGCGACGCCCGGGTCGGCAAGGCCGAGATCCTCGCCAACCCCAACCTGACCCAGCCCTTCGTGCTGCGCGCCAACGTGGGCGACTGCGTCACCGTCAACCTGAGGAACGACATCAACGGCCGGCGGGTCGGCCTGAACGTCGACGGCCTGCTGAACGGCGACCCCCGCGACTCCGACGGGACCGAGGTGGGCCAGAACCCTGCGAGCACCGCCGCCGCGGGCGACACGGTCACCTACACCTACTACGCGGACCGCGAGGGCGAGGGCGCGCTGGTCGACGCCGCCAACCTCGACCCGTCCCAGTCGCGCGGCTCGACCATCGACCGCGGCCTCTACGGCGCGGTGGTCGTCCACGCCGAGGGCACCACCTGGCACAACCAGAAGACCGGCGCCGACCTGCTGCAGGCCGACTCCGAGGGGCGGATGCACGCCGTGGAGACCCAGGTCTTCGCCGACATCCACGACCCCGAGCGGCCGGACTGGCGCTCCAACGTCATCGTCTTCATGGACGAGAACGAGGACATCCTCGACGCCACCGGCGAGTCCCCGACCTTCCCCACCACCGGGCTGGCCGACTCCACCTTCGGCATGAACTACCGCTCGGAGCCGCTGCGCAACCGGCTCCGCGCGGTCCTGGACCACCGCGCCGGCAAGGAGATCACCCTCCCCAACGGCCGGGTCGTCACGCCCGCCGACAACTTCTGCGACGGGTACGTCGCCCCGGACGCCCCGGGGTCGCCGGACGCCATCCCCGGCGCCCCGAGCGGCTTCCGCTCCAACGACCCGGGCTCCATGTGCCTGGGCGAGGAGTCCCACCTGCAGAGCTGGCCGTTCGGCGACGAGGGCAAGCTCACCCGGACCGTCGCGGGCAAGGTGGTCACCGACACCGACAACGTCATCCTGAAGGCCTACAAGGGCGACCCGATCACCTACCACGTGATCCACCCGGGGGCCAAGGAGACGCACCCCTTCCACCAGCACACCCAGCGCTGGTACGCCGACCCGGACAACCCCGACAGCCCGCGCAACGACGTCCAGTCGGTGGGTCCGGGCAACGCCCGCCGCTTCGTGATCGAGGGCGGCGCCGGCGGCGTGCAGGGGACGATCGGCGACTCGATCTTCCACTGCCACCTCTACCCGCACTTCGCCCAGGGCTTCTGGGGCCACCTGCGCATCTTCGACAAGGTCGTCGACGGGACGACCAGGTACCCCGACGGGACCACCATCGAGGCGCTGCGGGAGCTGCCCGACCGGGCCGCGGCGACCCCCGCCCCGACCGCCCAGCAGCCCGGCTTCCCGCTCTTCGTCAAGGGCCAGTACCTGCAGCGGGCCTACCGCATCCCCTACGCGGTCATCAAGGACGACTTCGGGGCGCCCGACCCGGTCCGCAACCCGCGCGAGATCGTGCGCCGCCCCGGCGACACCGTGCGCGGGCCCACCCCCCTGGAGGCGGCCAACCTGCCCGGCCTGGACCCGCAGAAGCCGGGCGCGGGCTACATCGACCCCTGCCCGGTGAACGCCCCCGCGCGGGTCTACCGTCCGCACGCCATCGACGTGCGCATCGAGTACAACGACTCGGGCTGGCACGACCCCGAGGGCCGCATCTACGTCGAGCGGTCGCGCAAGGACGCCGTGCAGTCCGGCGCCCAGAGGCCGCAGCCCTACACCATCCGCTCGCGCGTCGGCGAGTGCGTCACGCTGGAGACGACCAACTCCCTCCACGAGGACGACGACCCGACCAACCCGATCGACATGATGAACAAGCGCGACTGGTCCCAGCAGGGCCAGCCGACCGGGGGGCACGCCTTCCAGGAGCCGGCCCCGACCTCCGAGGTCTCGACCCACGTCCACCTGGTGCAGTTCGACGAGCTCGGCTCCGACGGCACCTCGGTCGGCTGGAACTACGTGCAGGCGGCGATGCCGGGCCAGACCTACGGCTACCGCTGGTTCGTCGACCAGCCGCTGCGCACGGTCTTCTTCCACGACCACCAGTACGCGAACGGCCACCAGCAGAAGGGCCTGTTCGCCGCGATGAACGTGGAGCCGGCCGACGCGACCTGGCACGACCCGCAGACCGGCGAGCCCACCGACGGCACCGGCCCGGTGGCCGACATCCGCTCGGCCTCCGGCCCGGACTTCCGCGAGTTCACCGTCTTCACCCAGGACCGCAGCCCGGCCTGGCTCCCGGACGGCACCCCGATCAACCCGCCCGGCACGCCGGACGACTACGGCGCCGACCAGGGCGTGGGCGCCTTCAACTACCGCAACGAGCCGCTGCCCACCCGCATCCAGGGCCCGGGCAACGGCCGGCGCAGCGATCCGGCCTACGCCTACTCCTCGGCCGTCCACGGCGACCCCTCCACGCCGGTCTTCAAGGCCTACGCCGGCGACCCGGTGGTCATCCGCCAGATGAACGGCGCCCACGAGGAGATGCACCAGTTCAGCCTGCACGGCCACCGCTGGCTGGTGGAGCCGGACAACCCGCTCTCGAACCTCATCGACAACCAGTCGCAGAGCCTCGGGGAGTACTTCAACTACGAGATCCGCGGCGGGCGCGTGCGCCCGGTCTCCGCCACCCCGGGCGAGACCGTCGACCGGGCCACGCCCAACGCCGACAACGGCGTGCCCTCGCTCGTGGCCGGCGGGGCCGGCGCGCCCGGCGACTACCGCTACGCCTCGACCTCCCTCGACGACGAGTGGACCGGGATGTGGGGCATCTTCCGCGTCCCCGCCGCCCGTCGCAGCACCCTGCAGCCGCTGCCGGATCGCTCGGCGCCCGGGCAGGGCGACCCCTGGCCGGCGCTCGCGCCCGCCCAGGAGGGCCAGGCCACCCCGGTCGAGCCCGCCCCGGGCACGCCCGAGACCACCGCGTGCCCCGCGGGGGCGCCGGTGCGCACCTACCAGGTGAGCGCCATCACCCAGCGCATCGAGTACAACGAGAACGGCGACCACGACCCGAACGGGCTCATGTACGCCCTGGACGCGGACCTGAACGCGGCGAAGGACGGCCTGCGGGCGGGCCTCGCGGCCGAGCCGCTCTTCCTGCGGGTCAACGCGGGCGAGTGCATCCGCCTCCGCCAGGCGGGTGTCCATCCACGCGGGCCTGGTCGAGTACGACGTGACCAACTCCGACGGCGCCACCGTCGGGTACAACTTCGACCAGACGATCGCCCCCGGCCAGTCGATCACCCAGGAGTGGTACGTCCCCTCGGAGCTCGCCGGGCTGACCACCCCGCTGGTCGACCTGGCCGACCGCCGCGGCCACCGCCACCACGGCCTGTCCGGCGCGCTGCTGGTCGAGCCGGCCGGCGCGACCTGGAGCGACCCGCAGGGCAACCCCACGGCCACCGGCGCCCAGGCCATCATCACCTGGACCGAGCGCGACGGCTCCCGCCGCTCCGCCCGCGAGTTCGTGGCCGACTTCCAGGACGGCCTGAACCTGCGCGACGGCACCGGCGCCGAGTTCGAGCCCCCGGGGCACCCCGAGGACGCCTACGAGGCCGGCGAGCGCGGCATCAACTACCGCAACGAGCGCTTCGGCCCGCGCCTGGCCGCCGACCCGACCGCCGACAAGAACCTGGCCCAGTCGCGGGTCATGAGCAGCGCCCTCCACGGGGACCCCGACACCGCGGTCTTCCAGGCCTACCTGGGCGACCGGACCTGGTTCCGGGTGCTCCAGGGCGGCGACCGCGGCCGGGCCCACACGTTCCTGCTCTCCGGGCACGAGTGGAACGTCCAGATGAACGACCCGCGCTCGCGGCTGGCGACCAGCCAGGACGGCCTCATGCCGGGCCGCGCCTTCACCTTCTCGCTGCGCGGCGGCGCCGGCGGCGGCCAGCAGCGGCCGGGGGACTACCTCTTCCGCGACGGCAACATCGTGAACCAGGTCAACATGGGCCTCTGGGGCGTCATGCGGGTGCACGACCGGGTGCAGCCCGGCCTCGCCCGGCTGCCCGAGGACACCGGCCCGGTCACCCAGCCCGGCGCCGAGCCGGTCCCGAGCCCCGTGCCCACCCCGCCCCCGGCGAACCCGGGCGGCCCGGCCCCGGCCGGCGCGCCGGCCCCGCAGGCGCAGGGCGGGTCCACCGCGCCGCCCGCGGCGGCGCCCAAGCCCAAGCCCAGGGCCAAGAAGCCGGCCACGGTGCGGGTCAAGTGCGTCACCAAGGTCCGCACCAAGAAGGGCAAGCGCATCAAGGTGAAGGTCTGCACGGTGGTCCGCGTCCCCGCGGCCCGCGCGACCGTCGCCAGGAGGGGGGCCCGCCGATGAGCGGCCCCCCGATCCCCCACACCCCCCTGACGACGCCCGCCGCGAGCACCCAGGAGACGACCGAGATGACCCCCACGAGCCCCGCCCGCCCCCGCCGCCGCCGCCCGGCGGCCCTGGCCGCCCTGGCCGCGGTCGCCCTGCTCGGCACCACCGCATCGGCCCAGGCCGCGAGCGTGTGGGCCACCGGCGCCACCGCCCCCGGCAGCGTGGTCCAGAACCCCGAGTCGGTCCCCGGCACGTCCAACCTGACCTTGGCCGATCACGCCCTCGGCGTCTCGGCCGTCGTGCCGGGCGCGAGTCTGGCCCCGGCGCTGCCCGGCGGCTTCTGGGCGCCCGACGCCCTGGCCGGATGGAACGCCGCCCAGCCCGGATCGGCCAATCAGGTCGTGGTCTGGGAGGACGACCTCTATGTGGTCGACCGCTCGGTCGGCGTCGTGCGCGTGCCCTGGGACTTCGTCAACGACCGCTGGAACACGGGCGCCGCCCAGCGCCTGACCAAGCTCAACCTGCGCGCCGCCGACCGCCCCACCGCGATCGCCTTCGACGGCCAGGGCAGCCTCTATGTCGGCTTCATCAAGAGCGGCGACATCGTGCGCATCGACGATCCGGCCGGCGACGCCGAGCCGGTCCCCTTCGGCTCGACCTCCGACGGCCTGGGCGCCTTCGGGTTCGCGATTGACCGCACCGCCGGGGTGCTCTACGTCGCCGAGGCCGGCGGAGTCTCCGAGGTCGAGCTGGCGACCGGTGGCGCCGCCGAGCTGCTCTCCGACACCGACGTGATCCCGGCAGGCGGCATCGCCCTCGACAGCGCGGGCGCGACTTGGGATGACGCCGGCACGCCGGTGCCGAACCTCATGGTCGGCACCGCGTCGGACGTCATGCAGATCGAGCTCGCCGCCGCGACCGACGGCACCCGCCGCAAGCGGAACCTGACCCCCGCCGCGCACAACCAGGTCGACGGCATCGCCAATGTGAGCGGCCTTGCCGTCGTCGGGCCGGAGCTCAGCGCCCGGACCTCGCCGACCAACGCGACCGCCCTCCCGGCGGGCACCGTCCTGGCCGGCGAGGACCGCACCGCCGGCGCCGACGGCGCCGAGGGTCGGGTCGTGCGTCTGTCCGACGCCGACTTCCAGCCGTTCGTGATCACCGGCCCCACCGGGGCGCAGGTGGTCGCCGGGCTCACCGCGCCGTCCGACATGGCCTGGGGCGAAGACGGCAACCTCTACGCCACCGACCACCTGCGCGGACTGGTGCGGCTGACCGAGGACGTCAACGGGCAGGGCGTCATCCAGCCGCTCTACAAGGATCCGCTCGCTCCGCCGGCCACCCAGGTCAACATCCCCGACAACCCGGTCGACTCG
>JALOLS010000126.1 GCA_025455865.1 Thermoleophilia bacterium | reverse complement strand
CGAGCGCGAGGTCTTCGTGCAGCGCCTGAGCGCGGCCGGGGCGGAGGTCGGGCCCAACGACGCCCGCGTCTCCGACCTGGGGCCGGCCGGGGACCCGGGCTTCGACGCCTCGGGGGTCGCGCTGGCCTCCAACCCCCGCGCCCGCGAGTACCTGGTGGCCTGGTCGGGCGACGACGACACCGCCCCGCTGGTGGACAACGAGCGCGAGATCTTCACCCAGCGACTGAGCGCCACGGGGGCCGAGGTGGGCACCGACGACGCGAGGGTCTCGGACATGGGGGCCGACGGGAGCACCGCCTCCGCGGCCACCGACCCCGACGTCGACTACAACGGCCGGGCGGACGAGTACCTGGTGGTGTGGGAGGGGGACGACGGCACCGCGCCGCTGGCCGACAACGAGTTCGAGGTGTTCGCCCAGCGCCTGAGCGCGACCGGAGCCCAGGTGGGGGCCAACGACTTCCGCGTCTCCGACCTGGGACCCGACGGGGACGCCGCCTTCAACGCCAGCCTGCCGAGCGTCGCCTACGACGTGCGGGCGGATGAGCACCTGGTGGCCTGGTACGGCGACGACTCCACGGCGCCGCTGGTCGACAACGAGTTCGAGGTGTTCGCCCAGCGCCTGAGCGCGACCGGCGCGGAGATCGGCGGGAACGACCTGCAGGTGTCGCAGACGGCCCCCGCGGGCGACGCCGCGTACCGCGCCTACAGCCCCGCGGTCGCCGTCAACTCCCGGGCGAATGAGTACCTCATCGCGTGGGACGCCGACACCGGCGTCGCGCCCCTGGTCGACGACGAGTACGAGGTCTGGGTCCGCCGGTTCGGTGCCGGCCCGGTGCTCGCGGCGCCGGAGGCGGTCTGCGCCACCCGGCCGCCGGTCACCCCGCCGCCGGCCGGCAACCCGGCCGCGGTGCAGGTCTCGCGCGAGCAGCTCCTGATCAACCAGCGCATCTCCCAGGCCGCCGTGCGCCGGGCCAACGCCATCCAGGCCTGGCTGGACGCGGGCCTGGAGGGTCGCGACCTGTGCGGCGGCGCCGTCGGGCCGGTGGAGCTCGACGCCGGGGTGACGGTGGGCTGGGGGGCGATCCTGGCCACCCCGGTCGCGCCGACCCCGCGCCCGGTCACCGAGGCGCCGGCCGGCGGAGGTGACCCGGGCGGGGTCACCCTCTCGCGGGAGCAGCTGCTGATCAACCAGCGCATCTCCCAGGCCGCGGTACGGCGGGCGAACGCGCTCAAGGTGCGCCTGGACGGCGGGCTGACCGGGGGCGACATCGACGACGGCGCGGTGGGGCCGGCGATCCTGCAGCCCACCCTGCACATCCTCGCGACCGTGGCGCCGGCCACCCCGCCGGCGGCATCCCAGACCGTGCCGGCCCCGGCGGGTGGGGGGAACCCCGGCGCGGTCAAGCTCTCCCGCACGCAGCTCCTGATCAACCAGCGCATCTCCCAGGCCGCGGTGCGGCGGGCGAACGCGCTGCGCGAGCGGCTCCTCACCGGGATCAGCGGGGCCGGCATCAAGGACGGCACCGTCACCGCGCTGGACCTGGGCGCGGGGGTGGGACCGTAGGAGCCGGGGTGACCCCCGGGGGCCGGCGATGGCGCCGGCCCCGGGATCACTGCCGCGCGAGGATGATCCGCAGGCGCTCCTCGGGCGGGATCTCCTGGTCGGCGTGCACCGCGTCGTCCACGTCGATCCGCACCCAGTCCACCCGCCCCTGGAGGGCGCTCTCCTCGGGCGTGTACTCGTCGCTCACCGGGGAGGCCGTGTCGTGGCCCACATCGGTGGTCTCATCCATGGAGTAGACCAGGGGCACGGTGGCCGGGATGGCGCCCTCGCCCACCTGCTCGCCGTCGATGAAGAGGCGCACCACGCCGCCCTTGCCGAGGCCGCCGCCTGAGTACTCGAACGCCATGCGCACCTCGTGCGTCCCGGGCGGCACCTCGCGGTCGGCGCGCACGGTGAAGCGCTGGAGCCCCATCAGGTTGTGGCAGTACGCCGGCCGGCCGGCGGCGAGGTAGAGCGACCAGCCCCCGAACTCGCCGCCCTGGGAGATCACGACCCCCCGGGCGCCGGCGGCGGGCAGGTCCACCTGGGCGGTGACCGCGTGCGAGCGGTTCTTCACGTTGATGACCGTCGCCTCGGTGAGGCGCCCCATCCCGCCGAACAGCACCTGGGAGTTGCCCCTCACGACCTGCGGGCGGCCGGCCATGCCCGGGTCGAAGCGCTCCACCCGGCGGTCGTCGAGCGGCAGCACGTTGTGCCGGCGGGCCTCCTCCATCCACAGCGCCTTGAGCTCGCTGAGCTTCTCGGGCATCTCCGCGGCGAGGTCGTGCGCCTGGCTCCAGTCGCGCGTGGTGTCGTAGAGCTCCCAGACGTCGTCCTCGAAGGGAGGCAGCGGCTCGATGATCCAGGGCGTGGAGTGGCGCGTCACCGCCGTCCAGCCCCGGTGGTAGATGCCCCGGTTGCAGAACATCTCGAAGTACTGCGTCTCGTGCCGCTCGGCCGCGCCGGCGTCGTCGAACGCATAGGCCATGCTGACGCCCTCGATGGGGTGCTGCTCGATCCCGTGCACCACCGACGGCTCGGGGATCCCGGCGGCCTCGAGGATGGTGGGGGCGATGTCGATCACGTGCGTGAACTGCGACCGCACCTCGCCGCGGGCGCCGATGCCCCGGGGCCAGTGGACGACCATGCCGTTGCGCGTGCCGCCGAAGTGCGAGGCGACCTGCTTGGTCCACTGGTACGGCGTGTCCATGGCGTGCGCCCAGCCCACGGCGAAGTGGTTGTAGGCCCGCTCGGTGCCGAAGTCGTCGATGCGCGACGCCATGAACTCGGGCGTCTCCAGGTCATAGGCGCCGTTGAAGATGATGTTCTCGTTGAAGCTCCCGTTGAGGGTGCCCTCGGCGCTCGCCCCGTTGTCGCCGACGATGTAGAAGACGAGCGTGTCCTCCAGGGCGCCGACGTCGTCGAGCGCGTCGACGAGCCGACCGATGTGGTGGTCGGTGTGCTCGAAGAAGCCCGCGTAGACCTCCATCTGGCGGGCCAGCACCGGCTTGAGCTCATCCGGCATGTCGTCCCAGGCCGGGATCTCGGAGGGGCGCGCGGTGAGCTCGCATTCCGGCGGCACCACGCCGAGCTCCTTCTGCCGGGCGAGGATCTCCTCCCGCAGCGCGTCCCAGCCGGCGTCGAAGCGCCCGCGGTAGCGGTCGGCCCACTCCAGCGGCACCTGGTGCGGCGCATGGGTCGCCCCGGGTGCGTAGTACATGAAGAACGGCTTGTCCGGCATGAGCGCCCGCTGCTCGCGCACCCAGCGGATGGCGCGGTCGGTCATGTCCTCGGTGAAGTGGTAGCCCTCGTCGGGGGTCCGGTCCGGCTCGATGGCCGTCGTGCCCTCATACAGCGCCGGGTAGAACTGGTTGGTCTCGCCGCCCAGGAAGCCGAAGAAGTGCTCGAAGCCGCCGCCGCCGGTGGGCCAGGCGTCGAAGGGGCCCATCGGGCTCGTCTGCCACACGGGGACCTCGTGGCACTTGCCGAACTGGGCGGTGGAGTAGCCGTTCAGCTTGAGCACCTCGGGCAGCGGCGCGGTCGCCTTCGGCCGCACCGAGGTGTAGCCCGGCGCCGAGGTGGCGAGCTCGGTGATGCTCCCCATCCCCACGGTGTGGTGGTTGCGCCCGGTGAGCAGCGCCTGCCGGGTGGGCGCACAGAGCGCGGTGGTGTGGAACCGGTTGAAGGCGAGCCCGCCGGCGGCGAGGCGCTCGGCCACCGGCGTGCGGCACGGGCCGCCGAACGCGCTCGATGCCCCGAAGCCGACGTCGTCCAGCAGGATCACCAGCACGTTCGGGGCGCCGGCCGGGGGCCGGAGCGGCTCGATGGGCGGGAACACCGCCTCGGGGTCCTTCGCGTCGAACGGGAGCGGCCCCTCGTGCGGCCGGTCCGGGATGGGCAGGCGCTCGCGCGCCGTCACCTGGGTCGCTCCTCGGTCATGCCCGCTCCTCTCGGCCCGCGCCCACGGTCTGCGCCGGCGACGCTACACGGCCATCTGCGCGCGTCGAGTTCGGATGGCGACCGTGCCATCCTTGCCCGATGACGCTGCCGCCGGGCACCCGGATCGAGGGCTACGAGATCCTCGGGGCGCTCGGGGAGGGCGCCCAGGCGTCGGTGTACCGGGTGCGCATGGGTCCGTCGGCCGCCGCCCTGAAGCTCCTGGCCCATGACCTGGCGCGCGACGAGGTGTTCCGGCGCCGGTTCGAGCTCGAGGCCGCGGCGGTCCGCTCCCTGGACCACCCGGCCGTGGTGCGGGTCCATGCCACCGGCGAGTGGCAGGGACGGCCGTTCATCGTGATGGACCTGCTGGAGGGCGGCACGCTGGAGGGGGCCGTCCTGGCCGAGGGCGGCATCCACGTGGTCGACGCGCTCAGCGTCGTCACCCGGGTGGCCGAGGCGCTCGACCACGCCCACGGGCGCGGGGTGGTCCACCGCGACGTCAAGCCGGCGAACGTGCTCCTGGATGAGGACGGCACGGCCTACCTGACCGACTTCGGCCTGGCCAAGCTCGCCGCCGGCCAGGCGCTCACCCGCACCGGGATGTGGGTGGGGACGCTCGACTACATCGCGCCGGAGCAGATCCGGGCCGGCGAGGTGGGCCCGGCGGCGGATGTGTACGCGCTCGCGGCGCTCGCCTACGAGGCGCTCACCGGGCGCCCCCCCTTCGTGCGCCGGACCGCGGCCGACCTCCTGACCGCGCACCTGGAGCAGTCCGCCCGCCCGCCCTCGGCGCTGCGGCCGGAGGTGGCCGGCGCCGACGCGGTCCTCGCCCGCGGACTGGCCAAGGATCCCGCCCGGCGCTACGCATCGGCCGGCGCGCTGGCCCATGCCCTCCGGGGCGCCCTCGCCGCGTAGCATTCCGCCGGTGTCGGAGGCGGTGTACCCCGTGGGGATCGTCGGTGGCGGCTTCGGCGCGCTGCTGACGCACACCGCGCTGCGCTACCTGGGCTTCGAGAGCCGGGAGATCGTGGTGCTGGGCGACCAGCCCGACCCGGTCGCCACCTACCGGGCGTTCGCCTGGGGCCTCGGGCAGACGGTGCTGCGCTCCGAGAGCGAGAGCCACTTCCTGCCCGCCGACTGGCCCACGTTCGCGGTCATGGACCTGCTCGCGCGCCGGCGGCTCTCGGCCGTGCGCCGCTCCATCAGCCGCACCTTCAACCCGGCGGTGCCAGACATCCTGGCCGAGGCCCACGCGGTGGCCGAGCTCACCGGCTACGCCCAGAGCTTCGCCCGGTGCCGGGTGGGCGAGGTGATCCGCGGCGAGGGGCGCGCCGGCCCGCATTTCGGCCTCTACGACGAGGAGGGCCGCCTGCGCGCCCGGGCGCGGCACGTGCTTCTGGCGATGGGCCACGGGCCGCTGGCGTTCCCGGGCGTGCTCGGGACCGCCCGCCGCGACCCCGCCCTGGCCGCGCGCATCGTGCAGGCGTATGAGCCCAAGCGCTACCGGCCCGGCGGTCGCTACGTGGTGGTGGGCTCAGGCATCGCCGGCGTGAACGAGTGGGTGAACGTGCTGCTGGCCGGCGCCGAGTGCATCGCGCTCAGGCGCACGCCGGAGCCGGACGAGCAGGACCTGAACGTGCCCCGCTGCCTGTTCGAGGCCTACGGCATCGACGCCTACCAGCGGCTCGACCACGCCCAGCGGCTGCAGATCCTGGCCAAGGTCCTCAAGGGCACCACCCCTGAGCGCCGGGGCTGGCAGGAGCTCATCGCCGAGGGGTACCGCAAGGGCACCTTCCGCGAGGTCATCGGGGAGATCACCGAGGTCCGCTCGGGGCCCGAGGGCCTGGTGGTCGACATCCGCCTGGGCGCCGGCGGCACGACCGGCCCCCTGCATGTGGTCGGGGTCTCGTGCGCGACCGGCTTCGACAAGGCCTCGGCGTCGGTGCCGATCCTGCGGCGGCTGATCGAGCGCTACGACCCGCCGATGGAGGGACCCCGCATCGCCCTGGACTCCAACTGCGGCGTGCCCCCGCTGGACCGCCCCGACTCCCGGCTGGCGATGATCGGCATCCACGCGAACATCGTGGTCCCCAACGGCGACACCATCGCCGGCCTCAAGTACATCGCCCGGCGCTTCGCGGCCGACGTGCTGCGCGCCGAGGGCCGGCGCCGGCGCCCCTTCCTGGCGCGCACGCGCATGCACTTCCGCTGCACGCGGCGCGCCGTCGCCGACATCCGCGCCCTGCCCGACACCCCGCAGCTCTCCTAGGGGACTGTCCATGAACCAAGACCCGCCTCCCGGGGAGCGAATCGCACGCAGATCGGTGACCTCGGGGACGTCACATGTGCTGGTGGCACATGTGATCCCGAGGGTGCCGGGGTGCGCCGCGATGCAGCCGACGGGTGGCGGGTCGACTTCGAGGACAGGCCCCTAGATGTGCCCCACCCTGCTCGGACGGCTGCAGACCCGGGTGGTCATCCTGATCCTGCCCGCGATCCTCGCCGCGCTGCTGTCGCTGGTGACCGGGAACGCGGAGTGGGTGGCCCTGGTCGGGCTCTACCTGGTGATGGGCGCCGTGCTGGACGCGGCGCTCTACGCGCCCATCATCTCCTGGCAGCCGCCCTGGCTCACGCTCGTGCTCGGGGTGGGCGAATACGTGCTGCTGATGGTGCTCGCGCTGCTGCTGGGGTTCGGCGTCCCGTTCTGGGCCGCGACGGTCTTCTACTGGTTCGTGTGGATCACCGCGCAGAGCGTGCGGATCGGGCTGCTGCCGCTGCTGTTCCTGACCCGCCTGGAGGACGGCGGGGAGCTTCGCGCCGTGCGCTGGACGGTGCCGGCGCCGCTGCGCCAGCTCCCGGTCCTGGCCACCCCCGGGGAGGTGCTCCCCGACCGGCTGTCCGGCGCCTGGGCCCGGCCGAGCATGATGGGCCGGGTGCCGCTGCCCCCGCCCTCGGAGGCCGGCGAGGTGCCGGCCGACATCCGCGAGCTGGTGCGGCGGGCGGAGCCCCCTAGCGCGTGAGCAGGTAGAGCACCACCACGAGGGCCACCAGCACGATGATGGCGACGGTGGCGATGTAGGCCCGCATGCGCTGGTGGGCGTCGCCGCGCAGCGCCCGCATGCCCTCGTCCACCGGGCGCGCGCCGGGCACCGGCCGGGGCGCCGGGGCCGGCTGCACGCGCGGGTCCTGCCAGTCGGGGGCCGCGCGCAGGGCCGGCGCGGGGACCGCCTCCGGCGCCGGCCCGGGGCGTCCGGGCTCGGGGTAGCCGTGGGGGGCATCC
>JALOLS010000125.1 GCA_025455865.1 Thermoleophilia bacterium | reverse complement strand
CCTGGGGCTGGAGTAGGTCCCAAGGGTTGGGCTGTTCGCCCATTAAAGCGGTACGCGAGCTGGGTTCAGAACGTCGTGAGACAGTTCGGTCCCTATCTGCGGTGGGCGCTGGAGATTTGAGAGGAGTCGTCCCTAGTACGAGAGGACCGGGACGAACGGACCTCTGGTGTATCAGTTGTCGTGCCAACGGCACTGCTGGCTAGCTACGTCCGGACGGGATAACCGCTGAAAGCATCTAAGCGGGAAGCCCACCTCGAGATGAGATCTCCCACCCCTTCGAGGGGGTAAGGCTCCAGGTAGACCACCTGGTTGATAGGCGGGATGTGGAAGCACAGCAATGTGTGCAGCAGACCCGTACTAATACGCCGAGGGCTTGATTCTCACCCTCACACCTTCGCCCTATGCAGTCTTGAGGGTACGCCCTCACCGCTTGCTGGTGGTCTTGGCGAGAGGGAAACACCTCTTCCCATTCCGAACAGAGCAGTTAAGCCTCTCAGCGCCGATGGTACTCCGGGCGAGGGCCCGCGGGAGAGTAGGTCGCCGCCAGCATTTGCTTAGCATTGGAGCCGCACCCTGATCCGGGGTGCGGCTCCGGTCGTTTTCGGGAGGGGTTCGGACAAGTGGCGGACACGGGTCGGGTCGTGGTGGTGACGGGGGGCACGGGCGCCCTCGGCGGTGGGGTGGTGGAGCGTCTGCTGGCCGGCGGCTTCCGGGTCGTGGTGACCTGGGTCGTGCCGGCGGAGCGTGACGCGGCCGCCGCGCGGTTCGGGCAGGCGATCGAGCTCCACGAGGTCGACGTGCTCGATCCGGAGGCGGTCGGCGCCCTGGCGGGTCGGCTCGCACAGGAGGGTGCCCCCTGGGGGCTCGTGCATCTGGTGGGCGGGTACCTGGACGGGGCGCCGCTGGGGGAGATGACCGCCGGGCAGTGGGACGGGCAGGTGCGGCTGAACCTCACCTCGGTGGCGACCGTGGCCGGCGCGTTCCTGCCGGGGATGGCCGCGCGCGGGGGCGGGCGGGTGGTGGCGGTGTCGACCCGGGCGGCGCTGCGCCCGTTCGCCGGGGCGTCGGCCTACGCCGCGAGCAAGGCGGGGGTCATCGCGCTCGTGCAGGCCGCCCAGCAGGAGGTGCTCCAGCAGGGGGTCTGCGTGAACTGCATCCTGCCGTCGGTCATCGACACGCCGGCCAACCGTGCGGCCCAGCCCGGGGCGGATGCCGACCGGTGGGTGCGCCCGCAGGAGATCGGCGAGGTGGTGCGGTTCCTGTGCTCCGAGGCGGCGTCGGCGGTGTGTGGGGCCGCGATCCCGGTCTACGGGCGGGCGTGAGCGTGGGGCGGCGCGGCCGGGTGCGGGTCGCTCGGCAGGCAGCGCCGGGCGACTTCCGGGTGAGGCCCCCTATAACCTGCCGCCGATGAGTGGATCCGGGAGTGCGGGGGGTGTGGTGGACGCCGTCGTCGTGGGCGGGGGCCTCGCCGGCCTGGCCTGCGCGCACGGGCTGGCCGCGGCCGGCCGCAGCGTCACGGTGATCGAGGCGGCCGACGCGGTCGGGGGCCGGGCGCGGACGGTGTGGCGCGAGGGCCGGCCGGTCGACCGCGGCTTCCAGTCGCTCTTTCGCGCCTACCCGGAGACCGGCCGCTTCCTCAAGGAGATCGGGATCCGCCGGCGCGACCTGCGCCCGTTCACCCGTGGGGCGGTCTTCCACGACGGCCGCACGTGGTCGCGGTTCGGGCCGCCCCCCACCAGGGCCCCCGGGGGCGGCGTGCTGGCCAGGTCGGACTGGGCGCGGCTCGTGCGGCTGGTCGGCGAGGTGGTGGCCAAGCCGCCGGAGGCGCTCCTGGAGATGGACGGCCCGGAGCCGGACACCGAGACGTTCCTGCGGGTGCGCGGGTTCAGCGACGAGGCCATCGAGGGCTTCTGGCGGCCGCTCTTCGGCGTCATCATGCTGGACCGCTCCCTCGGCGCCGACCCCGGGTACTTCCGGTTCCTGCTGAGCATGCTGGCCCGTGGGCCGGCCGTGATCCCCGCCGACGGGCTGGGGATGATCGCCGAGTGGGCCGCCGCCTCGGTGGAGCAGCGCGGCGGGGTGGTGCGGACCGGCGAGCCGGTCGCCGCGCTGGAGGCCGATCCGGGGTCCGGCGGCCGCCGGCTGGCCGGGGTGCGGACCGCCTCCGGGGAGCTCGTGCGGGCGCGCCACGTGGTGCTCGCGGCCGAGGCGCCCGCCGCGCGCGTGTTGCTCGATCCGGTGGACCCGGCCTCGGCGGCGCGGGTGCCCGACGCCGCCGCGAGCGTCACGACCGCGGCGTTCCTGCTCGACCTGCCCCTGTATCGCGGGCGCACGATCGTCCTGAACAGCGCCCCCCACGACCCGGACGAGGGGACCCGCATCGACCTGGTCTGCCAGACGACCAACGTGGTGCGGCCCGAGGCGGGGGAGGGTCCCCATGTGCTGCTCGCCACGTCGGTGACGACCGGCACCGACCCGGCCGCGCCGGGCATCGAGGACGCGGTCGCGCGGCTGGTCGGCCGCTGGGCCCCCGGCTTCGACTGGGCCCGCCATGCCCGCCACGTGGACACCTTCGTGCATGCGTTCGCGCAGTTCCGGCCACTCCACGGCGTGCGGCGCGAGCTCCCGGGGCCGCGGACGGCGGCCGAGAACCTGATCCTGGCCGGCGACCTGACCGCCCACCCCTCGATCGAGGCGGCGGTGGCGAGCGGCCGCCGTGCGGCCGGCATCGTGGAGGCGCTCTCGCCGTAGGCCGGCCCGGGGACCAGGCCCGGTGCGGCGGGCGGGCGGTCGCCTTCACGGCCCGGCGCCGCGCCGCGGACCCACGAGGCGTTCTGCTGCCCCTCCCTGCCCCCGGCATCCGGCTCCTGGACGTGGGGTGCGGGCCGGGGACCATCACCGCCGGCCTCGCCGAGGCGGTCCGGCCCGGGAGGTGGTCGGGGTCGACGCGAACGCGCCCCGAATCGCCCGGACGGCGCGGGAGCGGTCCCCTTGTCGGGCTCACGTTCGTCGGCGCCGGCGCCCGGGACCCGCCCTTCCCGGACGGCGCACTCGACGCCGCATTCGCCTGCGCGCGGTCGAGCACCCTCCCCGGCCGGCGGCCGTCTGCGCCCGGGCGCGGGTGGGGGTGGGCGCCCGGGCGTGATCAGCAGCCGGCGGCGGGCGAGGACGACCGCCGGGCGCGCCAGCCCTCCAGGCGGGCCAGGTCGCGCTCGATCTGCCCGAGGGGGATCTGGCAGCCGGCGTTCGAGACGTTGGCGTAGGCGAGCAGGCGGTCCTCGTCGGCCCGGAGCGTCATCCACTTGGCCAGCACGTCGTCGCCGCGGGGCAGCGTGGGGCCGCCCGTGCGCGCCGCCAGGTCGGGGAACTGCACGCAGTACTCGCGCACCGGGGCCATCGAGCGGGGCAGCAGGGCCACGACCGGCAGGTGCGGGTAGATGAGGTAGCGGTAGCGCGGCAGCACGCCGCGCCGCTCGCCCTGCCCGCGCCGCCGGCCGGTGACGCAGATGAACCCGAGGTCGCGGAACATCTCCCACTCCTCGGGGTTCACCACCGACCGCAGCAGGTCCAGCGCACGCCGCTCGGCGTCCTCGGGGCGGAGTGGGGGCTCACGGACCCACTGCCGGTCGTCCGCCCGTCGGCGGGGGCGGTCGGCCGGCACCGCGGCGATCAGGGTCCGCACCAGGACGACGATGGCGGCGAGCACCGCCGCCGCCAGCACCACCTGGGCGCCGGCCACGGCTATCCGGCGCCCGCCCCGCCCATGGCCCGCGGCCAGAAGAGCACGCGCTCCGCGGTGGCGGGGATCTGGTCGAAGTCGGTCACGAGCAGCGCCTCGCGGCGGCCGGTCGCCGGATCCTCCACCGGCACCCCGGCCCACATGCCCTCGTCGAGCTGCCGGCGGAACTCGGCCACCAGCGCGTCGCGGTCGGCGGCCAGCGCGGGGTCGCCCTCGGCGATCAGGGTCTCGCCGTAGCCCGGCATCATCCTGAGCAGCCTCATCAGCGTCCTCCCCGGGGCCGGCCCGGCGTGCCGGGCGCCCGATCCGAAGGTCACGACGGGCCGGTTCTACCCCATCGGCCCGACCGGCGCAATCCGCGCGCCGGCGCCCTCAGGGACCGGCGACCGGCGCCGAGAAGCCGATCTGGGCGTGGGTCCCGTCGCAGAACGGCTTGTTCTCCGACTGCCCGCAGCGGCAGAGCGCGATCGTGGTCTTCTCGAGCCGGTACGGGGCGCCGCTCGAGTCGAGCAGGACCACCTCGCCGCTCACGACATACGGCCCGTTGGGCTTCACGGTGATCTGGACGTCGGGCATGGGAGGGCCTCAGGCTCGGGTGGGGCGGGTCGGACTACGATCGTAGGGTGCCGATCGAGCCCGCGTCCGTGCGAGCGGACCTCCCCTGCCTGGCGGGCGAGGCCTACCTGAACACCGGCGGCGCGGGGCCCATGTCGCGGGTGGTCGCCGGGGCGGTCGAGGCGGCCCTCGCCGAGCAGCTCGGCCGCGGCCGGATGGGCCTGCCTGCGATCACCGCGGCCCGCGAGCGGCAGGCCGCGCTGCGCACGGCGATCGGGCGCCTGCTCGGGCGGCCGGCGGCCGAGGTGGCGATCGCCCAGAGCACCACCCACGCGATGAACCAGGTGATCTGGGGCATCGACTGGCGGCCCGGGGACGAGGTGGTGACCACCGCGCTCGAGCACCCGGGGCTCCTCGTGCCGCTCGGGGTCCTCGCCCGCCGGATGGGGGTCACCCTGCGGGTGCTGGACGCCGGCGACGGGAGCGGTCCCCTGGAGGAGCGCGTCGCCGGGGCGTGCTCGCCGCGCACGCGGCTGGTCGCGCTCTCCCACGTCGCCTACGGGACCGGGGCGCGCCTCGACGTGGAGGGGGCCGTTCGGGCGGCGCACGCGGCGGGGGCGCTGGTCCTGGTCGACGGCGCACAGGGCGCCGGGGCGGTGCCGGTCGACCCGGGGGCGCTCGGCTGCGACGCCTACGCCCTTCCGGCCCAGAAGTGGCTCATGGGGCCCGAGGGCCTCGGCGCGCTCTGGATCGCCCCGGAGGCGATGCAGCGGGTCGACGTGACCGTGAGCGGGTACGAGACCGGCGGCGACCACGGGACCGACGGGTCGGTGGCCCTGCACCCCGACGCCCGCCGCTACGAGGCGTCGACCCACCCCGAGGTGCTGATCGCCGGGTGGCTGGCCGCCCTCGGGTGGCTCGAGCGCCTGGGGCACGACGCGGTGCACCGGGCGACCCTCGCCGCCGCCGCGGCCTGCCGGGCGCGCCTGGGCGAGATCCCCGGCGTGCGGATCCTCGGCGGACCGGAGGCGACGTCGGGGCTCGTGGCGTTCACGGTGGACGGCTGGGCGCCCGAGCCGGCCGCCGCGGCCCTCGCCGCGGGCGGGGTGACCGTCCGATGGCTCGCCGACCCCCCCGCCCTTCGCGCGAGTTGTGCGTTCTTCACCGGGGCGGACGACCTCGACCGACTCGCGACCGGGGTCCGGGGCCGGGGCGAGTGGTACCGTCCGCGCCCGTGAGCGAGCAGTTCGTGATCGAGGGCGGGCACGCCCTCGCGGGCACGGTGCTGCCCTCCGGCAACAAGAACGCGGCCCTGCCGATCCTGGCCGCATGCCTCCTCACCGACGAGGAGGTCGTGGTCGAGAACGTGCCCGACATCCTCGACGTGCACGCGCTCCTGGCGCTGCTCGACGACATCGGCGTGTCGGTGCGCGAGGAGGGCCCGAACACCCTGGCGCTGCGGGCCGACCGGCTGCGCACGACCGACCTGAACGAGGACCTGTGCCGGCGCATCCGCGCGTCGGTGCTGCTCGCCGGTCCGCTGCTCGCCCGCGAGGGCCGGGTCGACCTGCCGCTCCCCGGGGGCGACTTCATCGGCCGGCGCCGGGTCGACACGCACCTGCTCGCCTTCCGGGCGCTCGGGGCCGAGGTGGACGCCGAGCGCAGCTACCGCATGCGCCACGACGGCCTGCGGGGCGCCGAGGTCTTCCTGGACGAGGCGTCGGTCACCGGGACCGAGAACGCGCTGATGGCGGCGGTGCTGGCCGCCGGCGAGACGGTGGTGATGAACGCGGCGTGCGAGCCCCACGTGCAGGACCTCGCGCGCTTCCTGGTCGCCCTCGGCGCGCGGATCGAGGGAATCGGCACCAACGTCCTGCGCGTCCACGGGGTCGACCGCCTGCACGGCGGGCGATTCCGGGTCGGCCCCGACCACATCGAGATCGCCTCGTTCATCGGCCTCGCCGCGGTCACCGGATCCGACATCACGATCACCGACGTCCGGCCCGACGACCTGCGCATGATCGACATCACGTTCCGGCGCCTGGGCATCCGGATCGAGCTGGACGGCGACCGGCTCCGGGTGCCGCCGGACCAGGAGATGGCCGTGCTCGCCGACGAGGGCGGCGCGATCCCCAAGATCGACGACGGCCCCTGGCCGGCGTTCCCCGCCGACCTCACCTCGATCGCCACCGCCGTGGCCACGCAGACCCGCGGCACGGTGATGATCTTCGAGAAGATGTTCGAGAACCGCCTGTTCTTCGTGGACAAGCTGGTGGCGATGGGCGCCCGGATCATCCTGTGCGACCCCCACCGCGCGGTGGTCAGCGGCCCCGCACAGCTCTACGGGGAGCGGCTGGAGAGCCCGGACATCCGCGCGGGCATGGCCATGCTGATCGCCGGCCTGGCCGCCAGGGGCACCAGCACGATCGGCAACGTCGGGCAGATCGACCGTGGCTACGAGCGGATCGACGAGCGCCTGCGCGCGCTCGGCGCGCGCATCGAGCGGCGGCGTGCCTGACCTGGCGCCGGACGGACCCGCCCGCGCGCTGATCTCCGGACCCGGGGGCGCTGCGCTCCCGGGCGGGGTCCGCGACGTGCTGCCGCTCGAGAGCGCGGAGGTGCGCGCCGTCGAGGCGGGGCTCAGGCGCGTGTTCGACGCCTACGGCTACCGCGAGGTCATGACCCCGCTGCTGGAGCTCGCCGAGGTGATGGACCGCGCGCAGGAGGGCGGTCTCGGGCGGGCGTTCCGGCTGTTCGACGACCACGGACGGGTCCTGGTGCTGCGGCCGGACCTGACCATCCCGGTCGCCCGGCTGGTCGCGACCCGCATGGCCGAGCACCCCGGCCCGGTCCGGGTGCGCTACGTGGCGCGGGCGCTGCGCCCGCCGCCCCCCGGGCGGGCCCTGGAGGCCGAGCAGCGCCAGGCCGGGGTCGAGCTGGTGGGGCTGGAGGGGCCGGCGGCCGACGCCGAGGTGGTCGCACTGCTGGTCG
>JALOLS010000038.1 GCA_025455865.1 Thermoleophilia bacterium | reverse complement strand
CGGGCGCATGCGCGAGTCGGCCCGGGTGGAGGCGCCGGCCGTGCGCTTCGCCGACGTCGCCGGCTGCGACGAGGCGGTCGAGGAGCTCGCGGAGGTGGTGACCTTCCTCAAGGACGGCTCCCGCTTCCGGCGCCTGGGCGCGCGGATGCCCCACGGGGTCATCCTCCACGGCCCCCCGGGGACCGGCAAGACGCTGCTGGCCAAGGCCGTGGCGGGCGAGGCCGGGGTCCCCTTCTTCTCGGTCTCGGGCTCGGAGTTCGTGGAGATGTACGTGGGGGTGGGGCCGGCGCGGATGCGCGACCTGTTCCAGAAGGCGAAGAAGAGCGCCCCATGCATCGTGTTCGTGGACGAGATCGACGCGATCGGCCGGGCGCGATCGGCCGCCGGGATGGGCGGCAACGACGAGCGGGAGTCCACGCTCAACCAGATGCTGGTCGCGATGGACGGCTTCTCGTCCTCCGACGAGGTGGTGGTCATCGCCGCGACCAACCGGCTGGACATGCTCGACAAGGCGCTGCTCAGGCCCGGACGGTTCGACCGCCGGGTGGAGGTGGGCCTGCCCCGGGAGGAGGGGCGCCTGGCGATCCTGCGGGTGCACGCCCACGGGCGGCCACTGGCCGATCCCGAGGCCGATCTCGGCCGCCTCGCCCACGTGAGCGGCGGCTGCTCGGGCGCCGACCTCGCCAACATCCTGAACGAGGCCGCCATCCAGGCCGCCCGCCACGACCGCGACGCGATCGTCTGGGACGACCTGGTCGAGGGCCAGCTCAAGGCCCTCGCCGGGCCGGAGAAGAAGGCCAAGGTGATGAGCGGCGCCGAGCGGCGGGTCATCGCCTACCACGAGGCCGGCCACTGCCTGGCCGCCGAGCTCTGCCCCACCCACGCCAAGGCCAGCCGCATCACGATCCTCGCCCGCGGGCAGGCCCTGGGGCTGGCCCTCTACGGCCAGACCGACCAGCTCCTGCTCTCGCCCCAGCACCTGCACGAGCGCATGGTGGTCGGGATGGCCGGGCGCGCGGCCGAGCAGCTCACCTTCGGCCAGGTGACCTCCGGGGCGGCGAACGACCTGGAGCAGGCCAACTCCATCGCCCGCCACGCGGTCGAGACGCTCGGCTTCTCGCCGCGCGTCGGCCAGATCCTGGTCCGCCAGCGCGGCGCCGAGATGGGGCTGGCCGAGGCCACCCGCCGCTCCATCGACGAGGAGGTCGTTCGCCTGGTCGACGAGGCCTACCGCGACGCGCTGGACCTGCTCGCGGCCCACCGGCCCCAGCTCGTGGCGCTGGCCGAGGCCCTCCTGGCCCGGGAGCAGCTCGAGCGGGCGCAGATCGAGCGGGTCACCGCCCTCCCCTCCGCCCCGCGCCAGCCCGCCGACCACCAGGTGCTCCCGACCGACCGGCCGCCGGTCGCCGAGCCGGTGCCGGTCCTGCTCCCGGCGCCGTCGGCACCCCGCCCGGAGTGGGCGCCCGACGAGGAGCCCGAGCCGGTCCCGGCCCGCCGCGGACGCCTGCGCCGGCTCCCCGCGACGGTGACCGCGGCCGCAGGCTCGGTCCGCATCCGCCGTCCGCGGGCGCGCCGGCCGCAGGTCACGTTCGTGACCGATGCGGTGGGCGCCTTCCGTGACATCCGCGCCGCCCGGCGGGGGCGCCGGCTCGCCGGGTAGCGCCCCCTACCGACCCAGGCGGACCCGCGCGGTCTGACCGGGGCGGGGCCCCCACCGGAGCACCGCCACGGCGCCGGCCGCCGGTGGCGCGGGGAGGCGCAGGCGCAGGCGCCGCCCCACCCGGAGCACCGGCACGCGGCGCCCGGCCACCCGCACGAGCGGGGTGCGCGCCGGGGCGCGCGCCGGCATCCGGATCCAGATCAGCACCGCCCGGGCGGGGCCGGCGGCGGCGGGCGGGCCCTCGACCAGCACGGTCCGCTCGGCCCGGTTGCCCGCGAGGTCGGTGGCGGCCAGCCGGACCTCGCGCCGGGTGCCGGGGGCGACGTCAAGCGGCACCCGGAAGGCGCCCCCCGCCGGCGCGAGGCGCTCGCCGTCGGCCCAGACCGCCGCCAGGTGCGGGTCGTCCACGCGGCCCGTGACGCCCGACGGGTCGGCGCGCTCGACGCTGATGGACGGCGGCGTGCCGTCCACCGTGACGGTGACCACGTGCTCCGGCGAGCGCCGGCCGAAGGGGTCCGCACCGCGCAGGCGCACCACGCGCGCACCCTCTTCAGGCGCGTCCACCACGACGGGGCCGGGCGCGACGGCGCGGCCGTCGGCGGTCACGTCCACCGGGTCGCCGTCGGCGTCGGTCGCCTCCACCCCGATCACGACCGGCCCCGGCCGGACCACCGCGGGCGCCTCGACCCGCAGCACCGGGGCGGCCAGGTCGCGCACCACCGCCACCTGCGCCGTCGCGACGCGCCCCACCCGGTCGGCCGCCTGCACGCCGATCGTGCTCGCCCCGTGGGGCACCGCGACCAGCGCGGTCCCCGTCCCGTCGGCGCCCAGGGCGACCGGCCGCCCCCCCGCGGTGACCTCGGCGATGCCGCTCTCGCCGGGGTCGCTCGCGCGCACGCGCACCTCGGCGCCGGCGGGGTCGGTCACCAGGGCGGGCGCGAGCGCCTCGACGTGCGGCTCGGCCACGTCGCGGCCCACCGACACGTCGCGCTCGATCACGTTGCCCGCGAGGTCGCGGGCGCGGATGGTGGCCGGGTTCGGCCCCGGGGCGAGCGCGAGCGTGAGGTCGAAGGCGCCGTCCCCGCCGCCGATCAGGTCCTCCACCAGCGCCCCCCGGGTGAGCGTGGCCTCGTCCAGGCGCCGGTCGTCGTCGGCGCGGCCCACCAGGCGCACGCTCGCCTCCCGCGTCCAGGCTGGCGGGGCGGCGAGGCCGACGACCGGAGGGGTGGTGTCCGCCGCGTGGTCCAGCGCAGCGTCGAGGTCGAGCATGCCGTGGCCGAAGTCCGGATCCGGACCGGGCGCCCCGGCGTCGGCCGCCGACTCGCGCAGCACCTGCATGACCTGCCCGGCGGTGAGCGACGGGCGGGCCTGGCGCAGGAGCGCCGCGGCCCCGGCCACGATCGGCGCCGCGGCGCTCGTCCCCGACGCGGCGGCGGTCTCCCCCGCCCCGGTCCCGCTCCACCAGTACATCGCGGGCACCGCCCACCCCGGCGCCGCGAGGTCCGGCTTGGGGTAGGCCCCGGCCGGCGGCCCCTGCCGGTCGGTCCGCAGCCAGGTGGCCGGGCCCCGGGAGGAGAACCCCGCGACGGCGCCGTCGGGCAGGACCGCACCGACGGCCAGCGCGTCGGGGAACCCCGCCGTGCGGGTGAGCGTGACCGAGCCCAGGCGCCCGTACACGCAGGTGCCGTCCGGGGCGATGGTCGGCGCCGTCCCGCTCTGGCACCCGGAGTTCCCGGCCGCGAACACCGGGACGATCCCGGCGGCGAGCCAGGTCCGCACCACCGCATGGAAGGCCGGGTCCTGGTCGGGCGCCCCGACGCCGCCCCAGGAGTTCGAGACCACGTCGGGCTGGTCGGCGGTCTGCGGATCGCCATCCGGATCGAGCATCCACTGGCCGGCCAGGACCAGGTCGGCGCCGGTGAACGAGGAGGAGCCCGGCCGCAGCGCCCGCGCGACCAGCAGCGTCGCCTCGGGGGCGGCCCCGAGCTGGCGGCCGCTGAGCGGGCCCACGCCGCCGCCCGCCAGGCTCGCGGTCATGGTGCCGTGGCCGCTCACGTCGTCGGGGGTGGGCGCGCCGGCGACGTCGAACCACCCGCCGATCCGGGTGTCGAACACGCTGTGGGGGCTCACCCCGGAGTCGATCAGGCCGATGCGCCGGCCCTCCCCGTGCAGGCCCGCCGACCACGCGGCCGGGATCCCCACCCGGGCGAGCGCGTCCGAGCCGGGGGCGCCGGCCCAGCCGCCCAGCGGGGCCGCGTCCAGCAGCGGGTGCGGACGGTCGAGCACCACCCGCGCCACCGCCGGATCCGCGGCGAGCGCCGCCAGGCCGGCGGCGTCGACCCGCGCGGCGAGGGCGTTCGCGGCCCACAGCCGCCGCAGCCCGCCGACCCGGCCGGCCAGCCGCCGCACGAGGCCCGGCTGGCTCGTGGCCGCCGCAGCGCGCAGGCGGCGCACCACCTCGGGCCCGTCCGCGCGCCGGCCGGCCAGGTCGTCGACCGCGGCCTGGCGACGGAGCACCGCGAGCGCGGGGGCCTCGCCGCCCCCGGCCACCGCCCGGGCCAGAGCCGGGTCCACCGTCGCCGCCCGCGCCCCGCCGCACGCCAGCACCAGGCCGGCGAGCAGGGCCAGCGGGATGGGCACACGCGCAGCCACCTCACCTGTGCGATCGGCAGTATCGTGCGGCCGCGTGACCTCCCTCCCCCCACCCCCGCCGCCCCCGGGGCCCCCACCCCCGTCGGCCCTGCCACCGGTCGTGGCCTCGCGGGGTCGCGTGCAGCCGGTCTGGCCGCTGGTCATCGCCTGCATCGCCGGCGCCCTCGCGCTCCTGGCCGGCCTGGTCTGGCTCGGCGCCCGGGCGTTCGAGGGCGACTTCCGCGCCGAGGGCGACACCATCCGCGACGCGCGCAGCATCGCGCTCTCCGACCTGCCCACCAGCCCGACCCGTGCCGCCGTGGAGGGCCAGGCGGCCGGCGAGCCGGGCACGGGGCCCCTCGGCGGGGCGCCCGTCGTCTGGTGGGAGGTGCTGACCGTCCGCCACTTCCGCCGCTGCACCGGGAGCGGCAGCGACCGTCGCTGCAGCAACCGCGAGGAGGTCATCGCCCGCGTCCCGAAGACGCCCGGGGTCCAGGTGCGCGCCGGCGGCCGCGTGATCGTGGTGCCCTCTGCGGGCGCCGACCTCGCCCGGGCGGTCGAGACCCGCTCGCAGTACCCGGGCGGACGGGACCTGCCCTACATCGAGCGCCGCCAGCGGGCGCTCGCGGCGGGGGCGCCGCTGCTGGTGGTCGGGGAGTTCTCCCGCGGGGCCGGCGGCGAGCCCCGGGTGCGCGCGATCCCCGACGTCACGCTGCTGTGGGGCGGGACCAAGGACCAGGTGCTCGACTCCCTCGCCGACGACGAGGCCACCGCCCGGACGGTGGGCCGGGTGGCCGCCGTCGTCGCGCTCGTGCTGCTGGGGACCGGGGTCGCCTTCCTGGTGCTCTGGCTCATGCAGGGGCGGCGGGCCCGGCGGGCCGCGCCCGGGTGAGCCGCATCCAGGCCGTCGTCCTCGACATGGACGGCGTGATCGTCGAGAGCGAGGCGGTGTGGGACGCGGTGCGCCGGGGCCTCGCGGCCGAGCACGGCCGGCCGTGGCCCGCAGGCGGCCACCGGGACATGATGGGCATGAACACCCCGGAGTGGACCGGCTACATGCACGAGGTGGTCGGGGTGCCGCTCGCCCCCGACGAGATCGCCCGGACGGTGGAGAGACGGCTGGCCGCCCGCTACCGGGCCGCGCTCCCGCTCATCCCCGGGGCCGTCGCCGCGGTCCGCCGCCTGGCCCGCCGCTGGCCGGTGGCGATCGCCTCATCCTCGACCCGCGGGCTCATCCGCGCCGTGCTCGCGGGAAGCGGGCTGGAGGGGGTGGTCGGCGTGGCGGTCTCCAGCGAGGAGGTCGCGGCCGGCAAGCCCGCGCCCGACGTCTACCTGGAGGCGTGCCGCCGGCTGGGGGCCGACCCCGCCCGGTCGGCCGCGGTGGAGGACTCCGCGAGCGGTCTGCGGGCCGCCCACGCGGCGGGGATGCGGCTCGTCGCCGTCCCGAGCGTCCACTATCCGCCGCCGGCCGACGCCCTCGCGCTCGCCGACGCGGTGATCCCGTCGATGGCCTGGCTCTGGCCGGCGACCGTCGACGGCGCCCTCGCGCCCTGACCGCGTCGCGGGGCGTGGGACGTCGGTGGGACGCCCCGCGGGTTGACTCGCGGGGCTGACCACCACAGGAGGCGCTGATGGCCACCCCACCCCGGGCCCGCCCGGTCCTCGCCGGAATCGGCGCCCTTCTCCTCGCGGGTCCCGCGCTGGGCGCCGCCCCGCCGGGCCAGGTGGAGGTGCCCCTGCCCTGGACGATCGTGATCGAGGAGGCGGCGTCGGCGGACGGCTGCGGCGCCGTCGCCTTCCTGCAGGTGACCCCACCCCCCGGGGCGCTCCGGACCGAGGTCGCCATCTTCGACACCAACCCGCGGGTCAACACGACCTTCACCCTGGTCGGCCCACCGGGGCGCAACGACACCGAGACGATCGTGAACCGCGTCGTCGTGGCGCCGCCGGGCACGAACCGGTGGGGCCTCTCGTCCGCGTCCGCGGCCGACCCGTCCGGCTGCGGAGGGCTCGCCGGCGGCTTCCTCAACCCGAGCCGGTGGCGGGTCAGCCGTGCGGTGGCCTACGTGAGCTGCTTCCTCGGTCCGCCACCCGGCGGGGGGCAGTCGCCGGCCGAGCGCACGGTGCGCCGCGCGATGGAGACCGAGGCCCAGGCATGCGCCCGCCGCAAGCAGGACCGCCGCCGCGCCTACGAGGCGCTGAACGCCGGGCTCAACGTCTCGGCCGCGAGCGCGGCCGTGTCGACGGTCGCCTTCCGCAGGTACCGACGGCAGATCGCGGGGCAGATCGCCGCCCGCTGGGTGCGCAACTCCCTCGTCCGCGAGGCGGTCGGGGCCGAGTTCCTGAGCCCGGGGGTGGCGATCGCCACCGCCGCGTCGCTCGTCGACGGCCTGGCCACGGCGAGCGAGCTCGGCGGCCTCCTGAGCGTGAGCGGGGCCGCCGCGACCGGCATGGTCGCCCTGTTCGACCCGCCGGACCCGGCATGGCGCACCGTCCCCGTCGTCACCCGCACGCTGCCGGCGGCGGCGACCGCGCTGCCGGGGCGCCTGCCCGGCCGGGCCCGTGCCGGGCTCGCACCCCTGCTCGACTCCCGCAGCCGCATGGTCGACCTGAACGTGGCCTTCGTCACCGCGATGAACCGGGCGGGGAACGCCAACGCCCAGCGCGACGCCGGCATCCTGAGCGCGCAGCTCGGCGCCGCGGCGGGCTTCGCCGACCAGATCGCCGCCGAGCTCGCGCGCCAGCCGGCGCTCGCGCGGGCGGCCACGGGGCCGTTGCGGACGACCCTCACCCCCGCGCTCTGGCGAGGCGTCCTGACCCCGGAGCGCGCACGTCCGCTGCTGGCCCAGGTGCGCCGGGAGCCGCTCGCGCCGCGGGGCCTGGCCATCGTCGGCCGCGCGGGCGCGCCGGTCGCCGAGCTCCGCGACCTGGCCCGGGGCGCGGTCGGCCGCGCCTCCCGGGCCCGGCTGGTGGGCGACCCCCTCGCGCAGATGACCCGGGACGCCGCCGCGCTGGCCGGCCAGGCCCCGCGCTGGCGCGCCCTGGCCGCCGAGCTCAGGCGGTAGCGCCCCCGCGCCGGCGGCGGCTCACGTCGCCGGCGCGGCCTCCCGGCCGTTGACCCGCCAGCGGTAGCGCGGCTTCGCGCGGAGCGACTGCCCGGCGAAGCACCCCCGCTCGGCCCGGGCGAGCAGCCCGGCGACCGCCTCGGGACCCGGGTCCGGGTCGAGCGTGACGTCCAGGTCCACGACGACCTCCACGAAGGCGAAGGCCCCGTCGTCCTCGCGCCGGGTCACCACGCCGTGGGCGCGGGCGCTCCCCGCCGAGACGACCTGGGCCCGCGTGGCGGCGTACTCGAGCGAGGCGAGGGTGCAGCGGGCCACCGCCGCCATGATGAGGTGCTCAGGGGTCAGGCCCGGGCCGGTCTGGATGGGGCCGGTGCCCTCCGCGCCGGTCACCACCCCGTCCGAGGTCGCCGTCGCGTCGAACTCGAGCCGCCTCGCCGTCACCGCCATCGCCGGCCTCCCCTCATCGACTGCGTGGCGCCCATCCCACCAGACCGGGGCGCCCCGGTGCCCTGCGAACCACCCCGGTAAACGTTCCGTGAGGCAGGCCGGCGGCGGCGGCGCGCCGAAGTAGGGTCCTGCCGCCCCGACCCGGAGGTGCCCGTGCGCGCCTGGCCCCACGCCCTCGCCGCCCTGCTGGCCGTTCCCGCCGTCGCCGTCGCCGCCCCCGTCCCGCAGGCCGGCGGCACGCCGGTCATGGGCGAGTCCCGCCTCACGCCCGAGCAGATGGCCGCCTGGTTCGGATCGCTGGGCGTGACGCCCCGCATCCCGATCCCGGTGGTCAACCTGGCCCGGCTGTTCGTGCAGGAGGGGGACCTGCAGGGGGTGCGGGGCGATCTGGCCTTCGCGCAGTCGATGCTCGAGACCGGGAACCTGCGCTACGGCGGCATCGTGACCCCGGCCGACAACAACTACTCGGGCCTCGGGGCCTGCGACCGGTGCTCCGACGGCAACCGCTTCCCCTCCGCGCGGCTCGGCGTTCGTGCGCAGATCCAGCACCTGTGGGCCTACGGCGACCCGGCCGCCCGGGTCGAGGGCCTGGCCCGGCCGCTCGCCGACATCCGCTTCGCGCTGGTGCAGCCGCCGGGCAAGGCGCCCACCTGGGAGCAGATGGGCGCCGGCAACTGGGCCACCGACCGCGACTACGCGCGCAAGGTGCTCGGGGTCTACGCGCGGATGCTCGCCCACGCCGGCCTGGCCCCGGAGGGCGGTCCGGTGGGCGCGGCGGCCGGTCCGCTGCCCATCCTGGTGAGCCGGACCGGCGCCGTGCGCCTGGGGCCGGTCCGGGCGGCCAGCCGCCCGCTGGCCGATGCCGTCGCGACCCTGGGCTCGCCGGGCGAGCGCCTGCGCACCGCGGCGGGCTGCCTGGTGCGCTGGCCGGCCCTGGGCGCGGCCATCGGCTACGCCGCGTCGGCCGGGGCCGACCCCTGCGCCGATGATGCCGGCCGGGCCCGGGCGGCGGTGCTGTCCGGCTCGCGCTGGCGCACCGGGCGCGGCCTCGCGGTGGGCGACCCCGAGGCCCGGGTGGGCGAGCTCTACCCCCGCGCCCGCCGCCGGGGCGGCGTCGTCGAGCTGTTCGCCGCCCCGCGGGCCCGGGTGCGCCTGAGCGCACGGCTGAGCGACGGCCGGGTGGCCGCCCTCGTGGTCGCGGTGCCCCCGGCCGCGGCGTAGCGGCCGGAGGCACCGGGCCCGCCGGCTACTCCGCCTGGATGGCCTTGAGGATGTCCAGGCGCGACGCGCGCCGGGCCGGGCCCAGGGCCGCGAGCACCCCGGCGACCGCGGCCAGGAGCAGGAACACCACCAGCGAGCCGACGGGGATGCTCAGGACCGGGACGTCGGGCACCCGGGAGACCACCAGGGTGCCGAGCGCGACCCCGATCACCAGGCCGAGCAGGCCGCCGAGCACCGACACGATGATCGACTCATACCGGACCATCGCGCGCACCTGCCGCCGGCCCAGGCCGACCGCGCGCAGGAGCCCGATCTCGCGGGTGCGCTCGAACACCGAGAGGGCCAGGGTGTTCACGATCCCGAAGATCGCGATGATGATCGCGAACCCGAGCAGGATGAACACGAGGTTCAGCAGCTGGTTCACCTGCCGCTCGACGTCGGCCACGTACTCGCTCTTGGTCTGCGAGATGACGTTCGGGAACTGCTCCTCGACCCGGCGGCCCGCCTCCACCACCTGCGCCTCGGTGGCGCCGGGGGCGGGCCGGGCGAACACCAGGAAGTCCTGCCGGGGCGGGCTGAAGTTGCGGTCATATGTGCCGATGCCGGTGAGCACGTCGCCGAAGGTGGTCTCCGAGTAGGTGCCGACCACCCGCAGGGTGGTGTCGCCGGTGCGGGCGAAGCGGGCGGGGATGGTGCTGCCCACGCGCAGGCCCTGGTCGGAGGCCAGGTCGTCGCTCACCATGATCGTGTCGGGCGCCCGGAGGGCGGCGACCGCCCCCGAGGTGACCCCGAGGTCCCACACCTGGGGGATCCCCGCGGGGTCCGACGCGGCGATGTCGCGGGTCGTGCGCCCCTGCTTGAACTGGCCGAGCCGCCACTGGGAGACCAGACCGACCCCGGGCTCGCGGGCGAGGGCGGCGGCGACGGCCGGTGAGAACGGCTGGAACTGCTCGTTGCGCAGCACGACCGACACGTCGAAGCGCTTCTCGATGGTGTCCTTGACCGACGCCGAGAGCGAGGCCGCGAAGATGGTCGCCAGCCCGACCAGGGCCAGGCCGATCATCAGCGCCGACGCGGTCTGCGCGGTGCGGTAGGGGTTGCGCATGGCGTTCTCGCGCCCGAGCTTGCCGGTCACCGACAGACGGGCGAACGGGGCGCCGATGATCCGGGCGAGCGGCCGGGCGATCTCGGTGGAGAGCATCGAGATGCCCACGAACAGCACCAGCGCCGACGCCCCGATGATGACGAGCCGGTTCGGCACCTCGGCGAACAGGCCGACCAGCAGCGCCGCCAGCCCGACGGCGAAGACCGAGACCGACACCAGGCGCCGGCGCAGCGCCCGGGGCGCCTCCTGCGGCGCCTCGTCCCGCAGCGCGGCCACCGGGGAGACCCGGCTCGCCCGGATGGCCGGGCGCAGGGCCGCGAGCAGGGTCACGCCGATCCCCAGGGCGAGCGAGACGATGATCGTGCGTGCGTTCAGCTGCAGGCCCGCCTGCGGCAGGTCGCCGCCGAAGGCCCCGAAGAGCTCCCGCAGGCCGATCGCGATCAGCACCCCGGCGCCGATGCCCACGATCGAGGCGGCCACCCCGACCACCAGGGCCTCGAGCAGGACCATGCGGTTGACCTGCCCCGGGCTCGCCCCGACCGCCCGCAGCAGCGCCAGCGAGCGGGTGCGCTGGGCGATCGAGATCGAGAACGAGTTGAAGATGATGAAGGCGCCGACGAACAGCGCGATGAAGCCGAACACCAGGAGGGCGGTGCGGATGATCGAGAGCTGGTCCTGAAGCTGCTCGGACTGGTCGGCGGCGTTCTGCTGGCCGGTGATCGCCTCGACCCCGGCGGGGAGCACGGCCTGCACGCGCCCGGCGAGCACGCCTTCGCTCACCCCGGGCTCGGCCAGGACGCGGATGTCGGAGAAGCGGCCCTCCAGGCCGAGCAGGCGCTGGGCGGTGGGCAGCGAGAAGAGCACGGCGGTGGCGCCGGCCAGGTTGTCCTCGTCGCCGAATCCGGCGGTGCCGGAGACCCGGAACTGCTCGGGCCGGCCGGAGGGCGGGATGATCCCGATGCGGTCGCCGACCCGGAAGCCCTCCTCGCGGGCCGTCGAGACGTCGATGACCACGTCGTCGGGCGCGGTCGGCGGGCCGCCCTCGCGCAGGGTGAACGGGTTGAGCTCGGCCACGGTGCCCCAGGCCCCGGCCAGGGTGGGCGCGCCACCGGTGGTGACCGCCTTGCCGTCGCTGCCGATGATCCCGGCCAGGCCGAACACCCCGCCCTGCGCCGCCTGCACGCCGGGCACCGCCTGCACCCGGCCAAGGAGCGCGGCGGGCAGCGGCTCGCGGGTCTGGCCGATCTCCTCCTCGCTCTGCACCACCACCGCGGTGTTGGCGTTGGCGTCGGAGAAGACGGTGTCGAAGGCGCGGTTGATGGTGTCGGTGAGCACGAAGGTGCCGGCCACGAAGGCCACCCCGAGCACCACCGAGAGCCCGGTCAGGAACAGCCGGAGCTTGCTGCTCCACAGGTCGCGGAGCGCGAGGCGCCAGGTCATCACTGCGCCCCGAGGGTCTTCATCCGGTCGAGCACCCGCTCGGCGGTCGGCGCCTCCATCTCGTCCACGATGTGCCCGTCGTTCAGGAACAGCACCCGGTCGGCGTGGCTGGCGGCGTTGGGGTCGTGGGTCACGATGACCACCGTCTGGCCGAACTCGTCCACCGCGCGGCGCAGGAAGGCCAACAGCTCGGCCCCGGAGCGGGAGTCGAGCGCCCCGGTCGGCTCGTCGGCGAACACGATCTCCGGCCGCGCCACCAGCGCCCGGGCCGCCGCCGCGCGCTGCTGCTGGCCGCCCGACAGCTCGCTGGGGCGGTGGTGGAGGCGGTCGCGCATCCGCACCGCGTCCACGACCTGGTCGAACCACGAGCGGTCGACCTTGCGCCCCGCGATGTCCAGGGGCAGCGTGATGTTCTCCTCGACGGTCAGGGTCGGGACCAGGTTGTAGGCCTGGAAGACGAACCCCACCTTGTCCCGGCGCACCTGGGTCAGGCGCTTCTCGTCCAGCGCGGTGATCTCGGTCTCGCCGAGCCAGGTGTGCCCCCCGGTCAGCCGGTCGAGCCCGGCCATGCACTGCATGAGCGTGGACTTGCCCGAGCCCGACGGCCCCATGATCGCCGTGAACTGCCCGGCCGGGAACGTCATGCTCACCCCGTCGAGCGCGCGCACCGCCGTCTCGCCCTCGCCGTAGAGCTTGACCCCCTCGGCGATGCGGGCGGCGAAGTGCCCGTCGCGGTCCGGGGTCGGCGGCACGCCGGCCGCTGGGGTCGCCTCGTCGCTCACTGGCTCGTCCTTCCTGGCGGGGGCTCACGCATGCCCTCGCACGCTAGAGGGGGCGGACACCCGCGCGCCACCCCCGGACGCGGGGTTTCCCGAAGGTGAACCGGCCGATCCACCCCGGCGCCGGGGTGGCCGTGCAATCCTCAGGCCGTCGCCCCGCCCCCGGAGGTCCCGCCATGGCGCTGTTCTCCAGCCGCTTCAAGCAGCAGATCCCCTCCCCCGAGGAGGCCCTTCCCGGCCGCACGGCCGTCATGCCGGTCCCCCCGGCCCACGAGGTGCTCGGCACCCCGCTCACCCCGCCGTGGCCGGCCGGCGTCGAGGCGATCCACCTCGGGATGGGCTGCTTCTGGGGGGCCGAGCGCATCTTCTGGACGCTCCCGGGGGTGCACACCACCGCGGTCGGCTACGCCGGCGGGAGCACGCCGAACCCCACCTATGAGGAGGTCTGCTCCGGCCGTACGGGGCACACCGAGGTGGTGCTGGTGGCCTTCGACCCGGCGCGCCTGCCGGTCGAGGAGGTCCTGCGGCGCTTCTGGGAGGGGCACGACCCCACCCAGGGCATGCGCCAGGGCAACGACGTGGGCACCCAGTACCGGTCGTGCGTCCACTGGACCACCGACGCCCAGCGCGAGGTCGCCGAGCGCAGCCGTGAGGCGTTCGCGCCGCGCCTGGCCGCCGCCGGCTACGGGCCGATCACCACCGAGATCGTCCGCGCGCCGGAGTTCTTCTACGCCGAGGACTACCACCAGCAGTACCTGGCCAAGGTGCCCAACGGGTACTGCGGCCTGGGCGGGACCGGGGTGAGCTGCCCGGTGGGGGTGGTGGGCTCCGCCGGCGCCTGACCGGCCCGGCGCCCCGCCGCTCAAGCCGGCCGGGGCGGGGCCGATGTGACGGCATCCCGCGCGCGCGGAAGCTCACCGTCCAGCGGCCCGTGACGTGACCAACGGCCGAGGACGCCGAGCCGGGTGCTGCAGATCCTCCTTCCCGGCAAGCGGCGCCAGCCTCCCGATTCCCCTCGCCCCCGCCGGCCCGGCGGGGGCGAGGCGTCTGTGGCGCCTGCGGGGAGCGCGATCGCGACGGGCCGCGCCCCGCAGGCGCCCGAGCGCACGGCGCGCGCGCCGGCCGGCCGGGTACCCTCGATCGCCATGGGCTGGCGCCTGGCGCTCGACGAGATCGTCCCCTTCCGCACCCGCCTGGCCGATGGCGAGGTCCACGTGCGCGGCTTCGCCGGGCCGGGCTCCGCGGCGCTCGGCCTGGTCGCCGAGTTCGACTGGGCCCTGCAGGTGGCCGACCCGGCCGACGCCTACACCGGCCCGGGGATCTGGACCTACCCCGGCCACGCGCTCCCGGCGGCCCGCGCGGCGCTCGCCGCCGCCGGGCTGACCCGCCCCGAGATCGTGGTGCGCATGCCCGCGCCGGCCGGGGAGCGCTACGAGCGGGTGGTCGAGGACGAGGACCCCCAGGGCTGGGAGCCGGTCAGCCTGGAATGGCTCCGGGCCCGGGTCCCGGGCGCGCCGGTGGCCGCGTTCCCCCGCGGCGGCTACATCCGGCGGGCGATCGTCGCCGGGAGCCCCCCGCACGGGGCCCCCGCCCCCCGCTGAGCCGCCTGGAGGCCACCGCCCGGGCCATCGTCGCCGCCGGGCCCGGGGACGCCGCCGAGGCCTGGGACGCCCACCAGGCCGCACGGCCCGCGGCACGGCGGCGGGCGGGATCGTTCTCGACCCCCTGGCCCATCGCCGAGGCGCTGGTCGCCCGCACGCTGGATCCCCTGATCGCCCGGGCCGCCCGGGCCCCCGACCCGGTCGCCGCCGTCCTCGCCCTGCGGGTGCTCGACCCGGCCTGCGGCGCCGGGCGCCTGCTCCTGGCCGCCCACGGCCGCCTGGTCGCGTGCCTGGAGGCCCTGGGGGTCCCCGGGCCCGAGGCACGGCGCGAGGCGGCCGCGCGGTGCCTGGCCGGGGTGGACCGCGACCCCCTCGCCTGCGCCGTCGCCCGCCTCGCGCTCGCCGGCGCGGGGGCCGGGGCGCCGGCCCGGATCGTCCACGGCGACGCCCTGCTCGGCGCCCCGGCCTCCGGCCCCGGCCGCCCGGGGCGGGCCGCGGCCGACGCCTGGTGCGCCGCCGTCCTCGAGCCGGGGGCGCCCGCGCGGGGGGTCGCCCGCCGGCATGCGCTCCTGCACTGGCACCTCGCGTTCCCCGACGTCCTGCGCCCCGATCCCGGCGCCAGGCCCCCGGGGTGGCGCGGGGGCTTCGACGCGGTCGTCGGCAACCCCCCGTTCCTCACCCGCCTGGACCGGGCCACCGCCCCGCCCCCCGGCGTCGCGGCGCTCCTTCGCGCGCGCCTGGGGCCCGCGGCCGCCGGCTACGCGGACGCCGCGGCGCTCTTCCTGCTCGCCTCGCTCGACCTGGTGCGCCCCGGCGGCCGGGTGGGCCTGGTGCTGCCCCTCCCGGTGCTGGCCGCCCGCGACGCGGGCCCGGCCCGCCGCGCGGCCCTCGCCCGCGCCGCGCTTGAGTGGCTCTGGGTGGCCGAGGGCCGGGCCTTCCCGGCCAGCGTCCAGGTGTGCGCGGTCGTCCTCGGGCGCGACGGGCCACGACGGGGCCGGGTCGCGCGCGCCCGCGGTCCGGCGTTCACCCCGCTGCCGCCCGCCGACGCCGACATGGACGCCCTCGCCCGCGAGCCCTCGCTCGCCCCGCTCCTGGCCGCCGCCCTCGGGACGCCCGAGGTCCGGGTGCGGTCCCGGGGGGTGGTCGGGGACCGGGCCGAGGTGACCGCGGGCTTCCGCCAGCACCACTACGGCCTGGTCGGCGCCGTCGGCGAGGGCGGGGGACCGCGCCTGGTCACGGTGGGCCTCGTCGAGCCCGCACGGTGCCGGTGGGGCGAGGCCCCGGCCCGCTTCGCCGGGCGCACGCACGCGGCGCCGGTCGTCGACCCCGAGGCCATCGCCGACCCCGCGGTCGCCGCCTGGGTGCGGGCCCGCCTGGTCCCCAAGGTGGTGCTCGCCACCCAGACCCGGGTGCTCGAGGCCGCCATCGACGAGCACGGCGCGTGGGTGCCGGCCACCCCCCTGATCAGCGTGACCCCGGCCGACCCGGCCGACCTGTGGCCGCTCGCCGCCGCGCTCACCGCGCCGCCGCTCACCGCCCTCGCGCTCGCCCGGCACGCCGGGGCGGGGCTCTCGCGCGACGCCATCCGCCTGCGGGCCTCCGAGGTCGCCGCGCTCCCGCTCCCGGCCGGCGCGCGGGCCTGGGCCGGGGCGGCCGACGCCCTGCGCCAGGCGGCGGCGGCCCGCGGCGAGGCGGGGTGGCGTGCGGCGCTGGAGCGCGCGGCCCGGCTCGGCTGCGCGGCCTACGGCGTGGAGGACGCCGAGGCGCTCATGGCGTGGTGGCGCGCGCGCCTGCCGCCGTGGCGGGGGCCCGCCAGCGGGTAGCCTAGGGCGGTCAGGGAAACGACCGGCCAGGAGCACCGCCCGTGCAGACGAAAAACCCCAACCGCTTCTTCGGGTCCAACCCGGTCTCCATGCCGAGCGCCGGCAAGAAGGAGGACGGCTTCCCCACGGAGCTGCCCCGCACGTGGCGCAGCGCGCTCGGCCTGGAGGACTCCGCCGGCGGGCCGGCGGGCGGCGCGGCGGCCCAGTCGACGCAGTGGGAGGGCGAGGCGCAGGCCGGGTAGTCCCGCCTCAGCCGCCGAGGACCCGCGCGACCTCGGCGGCGTCGCGGGCCTCGATCCGCACCGCCTCCTCGAGCACCTCGCGGGCGCAGCCGGCCGGCACCACGACCGCGCCGGCGGCGTCGGCCACGACCAGGTCACCGGGCACGACCCGCACCCCGCCCAGGTCGACCTCGACGTCCGCGAGCGCCGGCGAGACCCGCTCGCCGCTCGCCCTGGGGGTCTCCCCCCGGCACGCCACCCCCATCCGGAAGCCACCGACCTCCGCCAGGTCGCGGATCCGCCCGTCGGCCAGCATCCCGGCCACGCCCATCACCTCCAGACGGGCGAGCTTGCGGGAGCCCGCCACGGCCTCGTCGGGATGGCCGGCGGTGGCCACCACCAGCACCGAGCCCGCCGGGTCGGCGTCGCCGATCGCCGCGCGGGCCAGGTCGAGGAAGTCCAGGCCCGGGCGGTCGTCCCGGGTGGGCAGGAACTGCAGCGTGCGCGCCCATCCGGCCAGCACCGTGCCCGGGCGCGCGACCACCAGGCCGGTCAGGTGGTGGCGGTGCGGGTGGCGGGCGCGCAGGGCGTCGCTCACCCCGGCGGTGGTGGTCCGGGCGACGAGCGCGGCGATCCGGGCGTGATCCATGACGGTCCTCCTCGGGGAGGGACACTGATACCGCCCGGCGCCCGGTTGTGCCCGGGGGCCCGAGTGGGCACCATGGCCCGATGCCCGCGACCCCGCCTTCCGGAGCCCGCCGCTGATCGACTGGGCCGCGGACCTCGTCGCGCGGGGCGGCTACCCGGCCATCTTCGCGCTGATGGTGGCCGAGTGCGTCTTCCCGCCGATCCCCTCCGAGGCGGTGCTCCCCCTGGCCGGGTTCTCGGTCAGCCAGGGCACCCTGGAGTTCGTCGGCGTGCTCCTGGTCGCCACCGCCGGGTCGCTGGTCGGCGCGCTCCTGCTCTACGCCCTCGGCCGCCTGGGCGGCCGGCCCCTGGTGCTGCGCTACCACCGCGTGCTGCGGATCACCGACGCCGACATCGACAAGGCCGAGCGGTGGTTCGCGCGCTGGGGCGACTGGGTGGTCCTGGGCGCGCGCGTCGTGCCGCTGGCCCGGAGCATCGTCTCGATCCCGGCGGGCCTCGCCCAGATGGGCCTGGTGCGCTTCTCGCTGCTCACCGCCCTCGGGTCGCTGGTCTGGAACGCGGCGCTCATCTCCGCCGGGTGGGCGCTCGAGGACAACTGGCGCCGCGTGGCCGACCTGGTCGGCACGGCCGGCCTGGTGGTCCTGGTGGTGCTGGTGGTCGCCGTGGTGGCCGTGGCCTGGTGGTGGTGGCGCCGGCGGGCCCGCCCGCGCCCCGGCGCGTCGTCGAGGTGACGTCGGGCGCGCCACCCGGTAATATGAGGTTTCTGATGCTTCGCGCATGGAGTGCCGCCACCGTCCCCGACCTCCGGACGCCCCGATGCTGACCTCCCGTCCCGCCGCCCCGGCCGAACCCTCCGGGGTCGACCGCCGGGCCTTCCCCCGCCTCGCCGTGGACCTGCCCGTGCGCGTGGTGAGCGCCGAGCACGTGTCCGACGGGCGGACGGTGGACGCCTCCGAGCGTGGCCTGCTGGTCGACCTGGCCGAGCCCTTCACGATGCTGGCCCGCCGGGTCCAGGTCGAGGTCGAGCTGCCGAACGAGGGCTGGACGGGCATCGAGGCCGACGTGGTGCGCCGCGAGGCCGTGAGCGAGGGCCGCGTGCTGGTGGCCCTGCGCCTGCACGACCCCGAGGCCGAGGCCGTGGTCCCCCGCCCCCGCAAGCGCCGCAGCCGGGCCAAGCCCAAGCCGCCGCGCCCGCGTGAGGTGGTCGAGGCCGAGCTCCGGGGCCTGGGGGGGCTCGCCTACGAGCAGGCGCTGCTCGCCCCCGAGGCCGAGCCGAGCGAGTCGATCATCGCCTGGGTGAACGCCCTGGCCGCGGAGCTCGGCGAGGGGCCCATCCCGATGGCCGCCACCAACCGCGGCCTCATGGGCGAGCTGGTCCGGCTGCACCGGCGCCTGGCCGCGCGGGGCGCGGAGGGCGGGCGGTGAGCGACGGGCCGCACCTGCTGCTCCTGTACGACTACGTGGAGGACATCCTGGAGCGGCGGGCGCCACACCGGGAGGCGCACCTGGCCCGAATCCGGGCCTGGGCCCGCGAGGGGCGCATCGTGATGGCCGGGGCGATCGGCGACCCGCCGACCGGCGCCGCCATCGCGTTCGCGCCCTGCACACCCGAGGAGGTCGGGGAGTACGTCGCCGGCGACCCCTACGTCGCCGCCGGCCTGGTGACCTCCTGGCGCGCGGTCCCCTGGGCGGTGGTGCCCCTCACCTAGCGTCGAGGCCGGCGGCCAGGGCCTCGACCAGGAAGCGCATGCTGCCCTGGAGCGTGGCGGCCTGGCCGATCCGGTTGACCACCGCCGGGTCGGCGATGGCGTCGGGGCCGCCCCGCGCGAGCTCGGCCTGCTTGGCCCGCCGGTCGAACGCGAAGATCGTGTCGGCGAGCAGGGTCTGATGGTCGCTCATCCAGTGCGTCGACCGATCGGCCAGACCGGCGCCCGCGGGCCCGAGCGCCTCCTCGACCCCGTCCAGGAACACCCGCGACCACGCCACCATCCGCACCCGGCGCTCGATGACCGCCCGGTTTGTGGGGTCCTCGCCGGCCGCGGGGCCGAACTGGAGGCCCGCCTCGTGCGCGTGGGCCTCCCCCACCCGCCGCATCTCCTCATCGAGACGGGCCTCGGAGCGCACGAACCAGCCGTCCATGTCGCCGGCGAAGGCCTCGAGGCCGGCGCGCGCCGCGGGCGCCGCCACCTCGGCGAGCCCGCGGGCCAGGAAGCGCAGGTGCGCACGCATCGCCGCGTCCTCGCCTGCGGGCTCGCGCTCCAGCAGATCGCGCAGGAGCGGGGTGTTCAGCTGCATCCAGCCGAGCAGCGCCTGGGCGACCGGATGCGCGGCCCGGGTCGTCACCCGCTCAGCCGATCGCCGCCCGCCGCGCGCGGGCATCGAGCACGATCACCTCGCCGCCCACCCCGAGCCCCCGCACCGGGTTGAGGTCCAGCTCGGCCAGGAGCGACTGGTCGGCGATGAGCTCGGCCACCCGGCGCACGACGTCGGCGAGCCGCGCCCGGTCGGCCCCGGGGGCCCCGCGCCACCCGTCGATGAGCACCCCGCCGCGCAGGTCGCGCCAGACCGCCTCGGCGGTCCGCGGCCCGACCGGGGCGAGGGCGAGGGTCTGGTCCTTCCAGACCTCGGCCTCCACCCCGCCGACCCCGGCGAGCACCAGCGGCCCGAAGACCGGGTCGGCGACCGCGCCGACGATCAGGTCGAGGCCCTCGTCGGCCTGCTCCTGCACCAGCGCACCGTCCATCGCCTGGGCCTGGCCCATCGCCTCCAGGCGCGTGGCGATCGTGCGGTAGGCCTCGGCCGCGGCCTCGGGGGTCCGGCAGTCGAGCACCACCCCGCCGATGTCGCTCTTGTGGGTGATCGTGCGGCTCATCAGCTTCACCACGACCGGCCCGCCGAACTCGGCCTGGACCGCGGCCGCCTCCTCGGCGCTGGCGACCTCGCGGCTCCGCGCGACGCGGATGCCGTAGGCCATGAGCATCTCCTCCACCGCGCGCGGCTCGAGCCAGGCGCCGGGCGGCGCGGACTCGAGCGCCCGCCGGGCCGCCGGCGCGTCGATCCCGGTGGGCGCGGGCACCGCGGGGTCGAGCGGGCGGCGCTGGAACTCCCCGGCCCGCACCGCGTGGGAGAGCGCGCGCACCGCGCTCTCGGGGAACGAGTGCCAGGGCACCGGCCACTCGGCGTCCTCGGGGGCGGTCGGGCGGCCCGTGCCGCTCATGCAGCCGACCACCGTGACCCGCCCGTCGGCCAGGTCCTGGGCGGCCTGGGCGATCCCGGCCGGGTCGGCCCCCTGGGGCGGCGTGAAGACGACCACCAGCGCGTCGATCTCCCCGGAGTCCAGGATGAGGTTGCCCGCCGCGGTGAAGACCTCCGGGTTGGCCCCGGCGCCGAGGTCGACGGGATTGCTGGTCCCCGCGACGCCCGGGCCCGCGGCCGCGAGCCGCTCCTGGAGCGTGCTCGAGAACTGCGGCACCTCCAGGTGGCGCGACTCGCAGGCGTCGGCGGCCAGGATGGCGGCGCCGCCCGCGTTGGAGAGCACCCCGATGCGCCGGCCGGCCGGCAGCGGCTGCTGGGCGATGAGCTGGCCGGCCTCGAAGAGCTCCTCGACGGTGTCCACCCGGACGACCCCGGCCGCGCGGAACAGGGCGTTGGTCGAGATGTCCCCGGCCGCCAGCGACGCGGTGTGGCTGCCCGCGGCCCGCCGGCCGGCGGCGCCCCGGCCGGACTTGAGGGCCACGATGGGGGTCCGCCGCGAGATCAGCCGGGCCAGGCGCGCGAAGCGCCCGGGGTTCCCGAACCCCTCCAGGTACAACAGGATGACCCGGGTCTGCTCGTCGCGGTCCCACCAGGCGATGAGGTCGTTGGAGGACAGGTCGGCCTTGTTGCCCAGGCTCGCGAACGCCGAGAGGCCGAGCCCCCGCTCGGCGCAGAACTCCAGCGCCGAGATGCCCAGGCCGCCGCTCTGGCTCGCGAAGCCCATGCGGCCCGGCGGCGGGGCGGCGGGGCCGAACGTGGCGTTGAACGGCCGCCCCGGGTCATTGCTGGCCAGGCCCAGGCAGTTCGGGCCGAGCATGCGGATCCCCGAGGTGCGGACCACGTGCAGGAGCTCATCCTGGAGGGCCCGCCCCTGGGCGCCGACCTCGGCGAAGCCGGAGGAGAGCACCACCATCGAGCGCACGCCAGCCCGCGCGGCGTCGTGGGCCACGTCGACCACCCGCGCGGCCGGCACCGCGACCACGGCCAGGTCGACCGGCCCGGGCACCTCGGTGAGCGAGGGATATGCGGTGTGGCCGGCGATCTCCGGGCTGGTGGGGTTGATCGGGTAGACCGGCCCGGGATAGCCCTCGAGCAGGGCGCGGAAGACCGCGCCGCCGGGCGAGCCCTCGCGCCGCGAGGCGCCGACGACCGCGATGGCCCGGGGCCGGAACATCGGCACCAGCGACGCGGCCGACGCGGTGGCGAAGCGCGCGACCTCGGCCTCGGTGGCGTCCTCGTCGGGACGGGCGGTGAGCTCCACCGTCTTCTCGGCCATGTCGGTCGTGCCGGTCACGTCGCCCCCGACCAGGCGCAGCACGTCGAGCATGTCCTGGTCGCCGGGCGCGACCGTGGCCCACAGGTCGGCCACGCCCTGCTCGGCGGCGATCCGGCGCAGGCGCTCCACCAGCCCGCGCCCGAGGCCGACGCCGTGGAACCTCCCGCCGACGGCGAAGGCCATGCCGGCCGTGCCGCGGTCGAAGCGGGCCAGGCCCACGATGTGCTCGTCCTCGGAGTCGGCGACCGCGATGATGCTGCAGCCGCCCGCGGCCTCGCCGTCGGCGATCTGGTGCGGGTCCCCCGCCCCGATCCGGCGGAAGCGCTCGGCCGCCTCGCGGGGCACCGCGGCCATGAAGGCCACGATGGCGTCGGCGTCGGCCGGCCCGCAGCTTCGCAGCAGCACGCTCCGGCCGTCGGTCAGCCGGAGCACCTCCTCGCCGATCACGGCCCCGCCGGTGCTGGTCTCGCTCATCCGCGGCTCTCCCATGGGATGCGATCTCCGCCCCTCGGCGCCCGCCGTCGATGGTGGGCGCCGGGGACGGAATCTACCGCGGGCCGGAGGGCCGGACGGGGCCTCCGGGCGGGACGGCCGTCAGTCGCGCAGGAGCCAGGCGACCGCCTCGGGGCTCAGGTTCGCCTGGGCGGCCAGGGCCCGGCCGGGGTCGGCGAGGACGGCCGACGCGGTGGCGGCGACGGCGTCGCCGGCCCGGTCGCCGGCCGAGGGCGCGGCGGCCGCCGCCATGCGGTTCAGCCGGGCCAGGTCGAGGTCCGGCGCCTGCGGGGCGGCGGCCGGGGGCCGGGCGGCGGGCCGGGACCCGTCCGGTCCGGGGACGGGGGCGCCCGGGGGCCCGGGCGGGGGGATGCGCATGCTCATGGGTGCTCCTGTCGCGGTCCGTCGCGTGCACCCCCGAGGGTAGGGGCCGGGCGCCTGACCCGGCGGCCAGTCCGAGCTGGCCGATCGGCCAGTCCGTCCGGCCGGCGCCCGCCCCCCGGGCGCCGGCCGGAACCGATGTGGCCCAACTACACGCGGAAGCGGGCCACCATCCCCTCGAGCCGCTCGGCGGCGTCGGCCAGGTGATGGGTGGTGGCCACGACCTCCTCCACCGAGGCGGTGGTCTCCTCGGTGGCCGAGGCGACCTGCTCGGCGGCGGCGGCGTTCTCCTGGCTGACCGCGGCCACGGCCGCGATGCGCTCCTGCACGTCCTGGGCGCCGGCCTCGAGCTGCTCGGCCCCGGCCGCCGCCCCGGCGATCTCCGAGGCGACCTGCTGGACCTGGGCCCGGATGCGCCCGAAGGCCTCCCCGGCGGCCTCGACCACCGCCTGCCCCTGCTCGACCTCCGCCTTCCCGTCGGCCATCGCCTGCACCGCCCGCCGGGCCTCGGCCTGGATCTCGCCGAGGATCTCCCCGATCGAGCCCGCCGCCGCCTGCGACTCCTCGGCGAGCTTGCGGACCTCGTCGGCCACCACCGCGAAGCCGCGGCCCTGCTCGCCGGCCCGTGCGGCCTCGATGGCCGCGTTCAGGGCCAGCAGGTTGGTCTGCCCGGCGATCTGGGTGATGGTGCCGACGATCTCCCCGATGGCCTGGCTGCGGGTGTCGAGCTGGCCGACCACCTCGTACACCCCCGCCGACGACGTGGAGATGCGCGTCATCGCCTGCCGGGCCTCGCCGATCCGCTCGGCGCCCTGACCGGCCTCGTCGTCGGCCCCGGCCGCCTGCCGGGCCGCGCTCTGGCCGGCCTCGGCCACCTGGGCCACCCCCCGGCTCATCTCGGCCACCGTCTCGGTCACTCCCTGCACGGCCTCGGCCTGGTCGCCCGAGCCCTTGGCGACGCCGTCGACGGTGGCGGCGATCTCGGCGACGGCCCTGCCCGTCTGGTCCGATGAGGCGGTCATCTCGCGCGCCATCTGGGCCAGGCCCCGGGCCTGCTCCCCGGCCTGGCGCACCAGGTCCTGGATCTGGGCGACGAAGCGGTTGAACACCCGCCCGACGTCGCCGAGCTCGTCCTTGGCCGAGTCCTCGACCCGCGCGGTCAGATCCCCGTCGCCGTCGGCGATCTCGGCGAGGCGCGCGTTGAGCGCGCCGAGCGGGCCGGTGATGGAGCGGGCGATGAGCAGCGCGATCAGGGCGCCGAGGACGAGGGCCCCGGCCAGGAGCCCGAGCACGACCCACCCGGAGGTGCTGGCCCCGGACCTCGCCGCGGCGGCGTTCGCGTACATCTTCTCCTCGGACCGCCGGATGAAGCCCTCGATCTGAGCCACCACCGCGTCCTTGGAGGGCTTGCCCCTGGTCTCGGCCAGGGCGATCGCGGCCTTCGGCTTCCCGGCCCTGACAAGGGCGATCTCCTGCTCGTACACCGGGCCGAGGCGGGCATAGCGCTCCCGGATCGCGGCGAGCATGGCGGTCCGGGTCTCGCCGAGGTTCCGGTCCGCCACCGCGGCGACCTCGGCCTCGAACCGCCTGGTGCCCTCCGCGTAGGGCTTCAGGTACGTCTCGTCCCCGGTCATGATGTAGCCCCGGACCCCGATGACCTGGTCGAGCAGCGCGCTCTCCATCTCCAGGGCGTCCTTGGTCGCCCGGGCCTCGTTCTGCACCACCGAGTCGTAGGTGGACGACGTCGAGCGCAGCTGGGTCCACGCGACGACGCCGATGACGGCGGAGAGCCCGAGCACGGTGATGAACCCGGCCAGGAGCCGCGCGCGGATCCTGAGACGGGAGAGGAACGCGAGCTTCATCTCGGCTGACCCCCGA
>JALOLS010000124.1 GCA_025455865.1 Thermoleophilia bacterium | reverse complement strand
CCGACGGGCCGGCGTCGATCGACGCCGTGCTCGACCTGGCCGCCCGGACCGGGCTGGACGCGCCGGAGGGCCTGGACGTGGTGCTGGCGGCCGACCCCGCGGAGGCGGCCCGGCTGCGGGGCCTGGTCACCGTCTGGTGGTCCGAGGATGCCCACCGCGCCGACGGGCGCGAGGCCATCGCGCCGGCCCACATCGCCGCGCTGCGTGCCCGGGTGCCCGGCCCCCGGGGGGCGATCGCCGGCGCCGCCGGGCCAGTCCCGGGCCGCGTGGCCGCATGAGCGGTCCGGTCGCCTGGCGGGGCCCGCTCTTCGACGGGTCGGGGTACGCCGACGAGGGGCGCGCGCTGGTGCGGGGCCTGGTCGCCGCCGGCGTCGACCTGCGCCTCGCCGATCCACCGCCCTGGGGGAGCCACCCGGCCCGGTTGCCGGGGCCGGAGCGGGCGTTCCTGGAGGGGCTCCCGCCCGCCCGGGGCGACGAGGGCGTCTCGGTGCAGCACTGCTTCCCGCCCCTCGCCGACGTCTTCACCCCGTCCGGGGCACGCGTGCTCAGGACGATGTTCGAGACCGACCGCATCGGCCGGGACTGGGTGAAGCGGTGCAACGCGGTTGACGAGGTCTGGGTGCCGACCCGCCACAACGTGGAGGGCTTCGCGGCCTCCGGGGTGGACCGCGGGCGGCTCGTCGTCGTGCCGAGCCCGATCGAGATCGGCCGCTACGACCCGGCCACGCCGCCGTTCCCGATCCCGGAGGCCCACGGGACCGTGTTCCTGTCGGTCTTCGACTGGTCGTCCCGCAAGGGCTGGGACGTCCTGCTGGCGGCCTGGGCCGATGCGTTCGGTCCCGCCGACGACGTGTGCCTGGTCCTCAAGGTGTGGCCGGGGCGCGGGCGAGGGGCCGCCGAGTACGTGGAGGGCATCACCCGCTGGGCCGCGGCCCACGGCCGCACGCCCGATGAGCTCGCCGACGTCGTGCTGCTGGACGAGCCCCTGAGCCCGGCCCAGATGGTGGCGCTGTACGCCGCCTGCGACGTGGTCGTGTCGGCGACCCGCGGCGAGGGGTGGGGCCGGCCGCTGGTCGAGGCCATGGCGATGGGCCGGCCCGTGGTGGCCACCGACTGGTCCGGGCCCACCGAGTACCTCGACGCCGGGTGCGGATGGCCGATCCCGGCGCGGGTGGTCGACGTCCCGGAGGTGGTCTGGACCGAGCTCCCCGGCTTCCGGGGGCACCGCTGGGCCGAGCCCGACCCCCGGGCGCTCGCCGCGGCGCTCCGCGACGCCGCCGACGATCCGGCCGGGCGGGAGCGCCGGGGCCGGGCCGCGCGGGAGCGGGCCGGGCGGTTCGCCGCCGACCGGGTCGCGACGATGGCCGCAGGCCGGCTGGCGGCGCTCGGCCGCACGCCCACCCGGGCGCGGCCCGGCGACGTGCGACCGGGGCTCCTGCTCGAGGCCGACCCGTTCGGCGGGACCGACGCGGCGGTCGTCGCCCGCGCGCTCGCCGTCGCGGTCGAGCGTGACGGCCGCCTCGCGCTCGACCTGCGGCTCGTCCGCGACCCCGCCCAGGACGACGCCGACGCCGACGCCGTGCTCGACCTCCTGGCCGCCCCGCTCGCGCGGTGGCTCGCCGGGCCCCCGGCGCTCCACCTGCGGCTGCGCCACCCGGTGACCGCGGACGACCTGGCGCCGGCCGGCCCCTGGTCACAGGGGATCGTCCTGCCCGACGGCGTGGCCGCCGCATGGGACCCGGGCCTGGTGGCGCCGCTCGGGCACCGGTTCGCGGGCGTCTGGACGACGGGGCCGACGGGCCGCGACGCCCTCGTGGCCCGCGGCCTTCCACCGTCGCAGGCGCACCTGCTGCCGCTGCCCACCGGGGATCCGCTGGCCGGTGGTGACCTCCCGGACGCGCTGCCGGCCCGCCCGCGCATGCTCGCGATCGTCCCGTCCGGCTGGGCCGGCGGGCTGGACCTCCTGCTGGAGGCGTGGCGCATCGCGTTCGCGGACGCCCCGGCGGCGTCGCTGGTCGTGGTCGACCCGGCGACGGCCGGCCGGCCGGCGCGGCCGGTCGCGATCCGGCCGGCCGGCCCCGTCGCCGGCGCCTGGGTGCTCGACGGCGCACACGCCGGGCAGATCGACGCGCTCATCGGCGTGAGCGACGTGCTGGTGCACACCCCACGGGTCGACGACCTGGGCCTGGCCGTGGCGCGCGCCTGCGCGCTGCGGGTCCCGGCGGTGGTGCCCGACCGCGGCGTGTGGTGGCGCCTGGGGCTCCCCCCGGGCCGCCTGGTCGCGGTGCCCTCGCGCGGATGGATCCAGCCCACCGCCGCGCTCCCGGCCGCGACGCGGTCCGAGGTCGGGTGGATGACCCCCGGCGTCGAGGTCGTCGAGGCGGACCTCGGCGGACTGGCCGCGGCCCTGCGGCACGCCGCCGCCGCGCCGCTCCGCACGCCCGCCCGGCCCGAGCCGTGGGCCATGGACGTCGGGCCGCTGGTCGCCCAGGTGCTCGCCGGGGCCGGGACCGGGCGCCGCGCGGCATGAGGGTCCTCTGGCGCGGGCCGCTGCTCGATCCCTCCGGCTACGCCGAGGGGGGCCGGGCGTTCGTGCGCGGCATGGACGAGCTGGGCGCCGAGGTGCGGGTCGAGGCGCTGCGCTGGAGCCCGGTCGAGTCGGTGGAGGGCGCCGAGCGCGCCCGCCTGGCCCGGCTCTCGGGGCGGGCGATGGCCGAGCCCGACGTCTCGGTGCAGCACGTCTTCGGCCGGTTCGTGCGGCCCTACGTGCCGGGGCGCGTGCGGGCGGTGCGCACCATGTTCGAGACCGACCGCATCCCCGACGGGTGGGCGGCGCGCCTGAACCAGATGGACGCGGTGGTCGTGCCGACCGCCCACAACCGGGAGAGCTTCGCCCGCGCCGGCGTGGACCCGGGGCTGCTGCACGTCGTGCCCGAGCCCTTCGAGCTCGACGGGATCGACCCGGCGGCGCGGCCGCTGGAGATCCCCGAGGCCCACGGCACGGTCTTCCTGGCCGCGTTCGACTGGACGCTCCGCAAGGGCTGGGACGTGCTCCTGGACGGCTGGTGCCGGGCCTTCGCCGAGCACGACGACGTGACCCTGGTGCTCAAGGTCTGGTCGACCCACGCCGCCCGGAGCGCCGAGGACCTCGGGGCCGAGGTGGCCGAGGCGCTCGTGCGGATGGGGCACGACCCGGCGCGGGTGCCGGACGTCGTGATCCTGGACCGCCTGCTCAGCCGGCCGGAGATGAGCGCCCTCTACGCCGCCTGCGACGTGTACCTGGCCCCGACCCGGGGCGAGGGCTGGGGGCGGCCGGCCACCGAGGCGATGGCCGCCGGGCGGCCGGTGATCGCGACCGGGTGGTCCGGGCCGTCGGCCTTCTGCGACCAGGCGACCGGGTGGACGATCCCGCACCGGCTGGTGCCGGTCCCGGATGCCGCGGTGCGCGAGGCCGCGCACTTCGCCGGCCACCGGTGGGCCGAGCCGGACCCCGACGGCCTCGCGGCCGCGCTCCGCGACGCGCACGCACGCCCGGCGGAGCGGGTGGCCCGGGGGCGCGCGGCGCGCGAGCGGGCGCTCCGCTTCGACCACCGGCGGGTGGCGGGGGAGATGCTCGAGGTGCTCGGTGCGCTCACGCCCCGCCTGGCCGACCGGCCGGCCCGCCGCGCGCCGGCGCCGGTGGCCGTGGCGGTCGAGGGCGCGGTGTTCGCCCGCCACTCGCTGGCCGCGGTCAACCGGGACCTGGCCCGGGCCATGGCGCGCACCGGGCGCGCGCGCGTCGCGCTGGTCGACCTGGAGGGCCGCGCGCCCGCGGACGGCGAGGCGGCGGCCCTGGGCGACCTGGTCGGCTGGTCCCGGGCGCTGCTCGACCGCCGCCCGGACGTGACCGTGCGCCACTCGTTCCCGCCGGTGCTCGACCCGCCGGGCGCGGGGCCGCTGGTGGCCATCATGCCCTGGGAGTTCGGGGCGGCCCCGGTCGAGTGGGTCGCCGCCCAGCGCGAGGGCCGGGTGGACGAGGTCTGGGTGCCGAGCGAGCACACCCGCCAGGGGTACCTGCGGTCCGGCGCCGATCCCGACCGGGTGGTCGTCGTGCCCAACGGGGTCGACCCGGCGCGCTTCCGGCCCCGGGGCCCCGACCGGGCGATCGACCTCGACGACGACGGCCGCTTCCGCTTCCTGTTCGTCGGCGGGCTGGTGTGGCGCAAGGGGATCGACATCCTGCTCAGGGCCTGGGAGGAGGCCTTCCGGGCCGACGACGGGGTCGTCCTGGTGGTCAAGGACTTCGGCGCCGGCGGTCCGTACGACCGCAACGTGGCCCACGAGTGGATCGCCGCCCTCCGCCGCGACCCGCAGGCGGCGCCGGTCGTCCACAACTCCGACTCGCTGCCCGAGGACGCCATGCCGGCGCTCTACCGCTCCGTGGACTGCCTGGTGCAGCCCTACCGGGGGGAGGGCTACTGCCTGCCGGTGGCCGAGGCGATGGCCTGCGGCCTGCCCGTGGTGATCCCCGAGGGCGGCCCGACGGCCGAGTACGCCCCGCCGGGGACGGCGATCACGGTCGCCACCAGCCCGGTCGTGGTGCCCCAGCTCGAGGTCGCCGGCATCGTGATCCCCGAGCCGGTGACCGTGGCCGAGGTCGACGCCGCCGCCCTGGGTGCGGCCATGCGCGCGGCGTATGAGGACCGCGACGCGGCCCGGGCGACCGGCGCGCGCGCCGCGGCCTGGATGCACGGCCACCACACCTGGGACCACGCGGCCGCGGTGGCGGTGGACCGCCTGGAGCGCCTGGCCGCCTGATCGGTCAAGCGGGCGGGCCCGCGGCCGATAGCGGCGGCAGCCCGAGAACGACGGAGGGACCGGCCATGGGCCTCAGGATCGCCAGCACCCCGACCGCGCGGGCGGAGGCGCCCCGCGTGTCGCTCTGCATGATCGTGAAGGACGAGGAGGCGCACCTCGAGCGCTGCCTGGCCAGCGCGCGGGCCGCCGTGGACGAGATGATCGTCGTGGACACCGGGTCCACCGACGGCTCGGTGGCCATCGCCGAGCGCATGGGCGCGAGGGTGCTCCACCACGAGTGGACCGGCGACTTCGCCGCGGCGCGCAACGTCTCCCTGGAGGCGGCGACCGGCGACTGGATCCTCTACCTCGACGCCGACGAGGAGCTCGCCGACGGCGCCCAGGTGCGCGCGCTGGTGGGCGACCCCGACGCCGAGGGCTTCTTCCTGCGCGAGGTGTCCTACCTGGGCGACGAGGTCGGCATCGACGCGGTGGCCAACCCGGCCTTCCGCCTGTTCCGCAACCGGCCCGGCTACCGCTTCCGCGGCGCGCTGCACGAGCAGATCCTGCCCTCGCTGCCCGTCGAGGCCCGCAACCGGGCCAAGTTCACCGGGGCGGAGATCCTCCACTACGGCTACCTGCGCCCGAGCGTGCTCGAGCGCGGCAAGATCGCCCGCAACCTGGAGATCCTCGAGCAGGAGCTCAAGGCCAAGCCCAAGGACGCCTTCACGCTCTTCAACGCCGGGATGGAGACCCAGCGGGCCGGGGACCTCGAGCGGGCGGTCGACTACTACCGCCGGGCCTACGCGGCCCTTGAGGACCCGAACCTGAACTTCGCCTCGATGCTCATCCGCAACATGCTGGTGGCGCTGAACGACCTGGGGCGCCACCGCGACGTGGTCGAGGTGACCGCCGAGGCCAAGCTGCTGTATCCCGACCTGGTCGACCTGCACTACCTCGAGGCCGAGGCGCACGCCGGCCTGCGCGACTACGCGGCGGCCATCGAGAGCGCCCGCGCCGCCGTGGGCATGGGCGAGCGGTCGGGCCCCCAGTACCTCTCCCAGGTCGGGATGGGCTCCTTCCACACCCTGAACGCGCTGGGCGGCTACCACCTGGCCATCGGCGACACCGCGGCCGGCGTGGTGGCCCTGCGCGACGCGGTGACCTCGGCCAAGGGGCTCTTCCCGCCGGCGATCGCCCGCCTGACCCGGGTGCTGCTCGCCTCCGACCCGCCCGACGCGGTGGCCGACTACATGGTCAGGATCCTGCCCGAGCGCAAGCGCGGGGACGCCATCCTGGTCGTGGCGTCGGTGATGGCCCACGACGGCCATCCGGCGCCGGCCCTGGAGCTGGTCGCCGCCGCCGAGGCCGACGGCGCCGACCCGGCCATGGCGGCGATCACCGCGGCCACCTGCCTCATCGCGCTCGAGGACCCCGCCGCGGCCGCCGGGCGCCTGCGCGCGGTGCCGGCCGGGAGCCGCCTGCGCCGCCTGGCCGACCGCATCGCGTTCACCGCCTGCCTCCTGGCCGGCGACCGCCCCGGGGCGTCCGCCGCGCTCGCCGCGCTCTCGGAGGCCGGGGCCGACGTCGACGCCGCCGCCTGCGAGATCGCGCTGGAGTGCCTGGACGGGGAGCCGGGGGCGGCGCCCGCCGAGGTGGACCGCGCGGCGCTGGTGGACGAGCTGCTGGCCCTGGCCGACGCCACGCTGGAGGCCGGCCGCCTGGAGGTCGCCAACCGCCTGATCACCACGCTCTACCGCATCGCCCCCGACCCCGACCGGGTGCACGAGCGCCTCGGGCAGGTGCTCATGCGCCGCGACTTCCCCGACCCGGCGGCCGACCGCCTCATGGCCGCGGTGCAGGCCGGGGTCGCCACCCCGGACGCCTACGGGGCCCTCGCGCGGATCAGCGCCCACCGGGACATGCCGGACGAGGCCGGCGTGTTCCTCGAGCTCGCCCTGGACGCCGACCAGGCCAACCTGAACCGCTACCTGGAGCTCGCCCGCCACGAGGCCCGGCTGGGCCGCTACCGGGAGGCGGCCGACGTGATGACCCGCGGGCTCACGATCTACCCGCAGGCCTCGATGCTGCGCGACCTGCGCCAGTCCTTCCTGCTGCTCGCGCAGGCCGCATAGGACCACCGGCCGGTGGGCGGCGGGAGGGTGGGCCCGGCCCGCCCGCCGCCCGCCATGGCCTTCGTCCCTCCGGCCCGACACCTCCTGCGCGCCCGCGACCTGGCCGACGCCCGGTTCGTCGAGCCCCTGACCGTGGCCGACCTCGCCCGGGCCGCGGGGCTCTCCCGGGCCCACCTCAGCACCCGGTTCCGGCGCGCCTTCGGGGAGTCGCCGCACGCCTACCTGCTCACGCGGCGGCTGGAGCGCGCGGCGTCGATGCTGCGGACGACCGATCGGCCCATCGCCGAGATCGGCCTCGCGGTCGGCCCGCGCAGCCTCGGATCGTCCACCAGCAGCTTCACGCGGGCGTTCGGCACGTCTCCGGCCCCGCTCCCGGCGCGCGTTCCCCCCGGCGGCCGACCCTGCGACACCGACCAGGCCAGGGGAGGCCCGATGATCCGGATCGCCGGCGCAC
>JALOLS010000123.1 GCA_025455865.1 Thermoleophilia bacterium | reverse complement strand
CTAGTCGCGCCCCTCGTCCTCCTCATCATCCAGGTCGTCCTCGTCCTCGTCCCCGTCGGGGTGGGTGGCGAGGTTGGCCTGGGCCTGCTCGATCAGCGACTGGGCCTCATCGAGGGTCCGGGCGTCCAGCAGCAGCCGGGCGAGCGAGCGGGCGTCGCGCGCGGCCAGGTGGTCGACGGCGCCCTCCTCGATCCAGAACGGCGCGGACTCGGGGTCCTGGCGCAGCAGCTCGACCGCCTGGTGGCCGCAGTCCAGCGTGTAGGTGGCGATGGTCCACCGCACCTGGGAGGGCTTGCCGTCGGGCTCCCAGGGCACGAGCGGCGCCGAGCGCAGGCCGCCGGGCTCGATGACCTCGGCTGAGAGCTCGATGTCGCGCCAGGTCAGGTCGACCGGCACGCGCAGGTCGAACAGCAGGCTCTCGGCGTCCTCCACGCGGCTCGCCGCCGAGGCGAGCACCGCGGCGACCCAGTGGGCCTCGGCGAAGGAGAGCCCGGTGAACAGCTCACCCTGGTCGGCCAGCGGGTAGAGCTGCGCCTCGGGGTGGGTCGTCACGCCGACGGCGTACTCCTCGGGCCCCACCGCGCCGGCCTCGCACTTGGCGAGCACGCGTACGGCGGCGTCCGGCTCGCCCCGGAGGGGCCGGCGCCAGACCTCAAGGACCTCGAAGCGGTCGTCTACTCGTACACCTCTTCCACGTAGCCCGAGAGGGCCTGGGCGGCCTCGCGCACGGTCGCGATGGCCAGCGCGTAGTCCATGCGGGTGGGCCCGATGACCGAGACCGTCCCGAGGTTGCGCCGGGCCGAACCGTAGTTGGCGGCGACCAGCGAGAGCCCGGAGAGGCCGCTCGGGGTGAGCTCCTCGCCGATGCGCAGCACCACGCGGTTGGCCTCCAGGGCCCCGCGCAGCAGCGCGAGCAGGGCGTAGCGCTCCTCCAGCGCCCGCATGAGCGCGTCGATCTCCCGCAGGTCGGTCACCCGCGCGGCCAGGAACCGGGCCTGGCCGCCGACGTACAGGGCGGCCTCCTCGCGCAGGTCGGTGAGCGCCGGGGCGACGTCGGCCATGAAGGCCCGCTCGCGGGGCCCGAGCGACGGGTCCTCCAGGCGCCGCGCGAGGGTCCGCGAGCCGACCGGCAGGCCCACCGCGCACTCGTTCATGAACGCCGCGGCCCACTCGACCAGCCCGTGGTCGACCGCCGTGTCGAAGGCGAAGACCCGGCGGGCGACGTCGCCGCTGGAGGTGATGACCACCACGCACACCAGCTGCGGCTGCAGGCGCAGGACCTCGACGTGCCGGATGGTGGCCGAGGTCGGCGGCGGGCCGGTGACCACGCCGAGCAGGTCGGTGACCTGGGCCATCACGTCGGCCAGGGTGCGCATGGCCAGGTCGACCTCCTGGCGCATCCGCCCCTCGTCGAGGGCGCCGGCGATGCCCGCCGGCGGGCTCGGGAGCGACCGGCGCGGGAGCAGGGTGTCGACGTAGTAGCGGTAGCCGCGGTCGGTCGGCACCCGGCCCGCGGAGGTGTGGGGGTGGCTGAGGTACCCGAGCTCCTCCAGGCGGTTGAGCTCGGAGCGGATCGTCGAGGACGCCCAGTCCAGGCCGCCCTGCCCGGCGATGTGCTTGCTGCCGACCGGGGCGCCGGTGGCGATGTGGCGCTCGACCACCTCGCGCAGGATCGCCTCCTGCCGCTCGCGCAGGGTGGGCGGGCCGCCGGGGGCCGGGATGCGGGGCTCAGGGGTGCTCACGTCGAGAAGTCCATCAGCTCCTGCACGACCGCATTCTGAAGCAGGCGGCCGCGCCGGGTGAGGGTGAGGGTGCCGGCGCCGGCCTCGACCAGGCCCAGGCCGGCCAGGCGGGGCACGGCCTCGGGGTGGTCGGGGGGGCCGGCCCAGCCCAGGTCGAGCGGCTCATCCAGGCGGGTGGCGAGCATCCACCGCTCCCGGCGGCGGGTGGCCGGGGCGAGCGGCTCCCGGGTGCGCGGCGGGCGGCGGCCGGCGGCGAGGGCGGCCACGTAGCGGTCGACGCCGGGGGCGTTGCGCCAGCGGGTCCCGGCGACGGTGCTCACCGCCCCGACCCCCAGGCCGAGGTAGTCCCGGGCGGTCCAGTAGGCCAGGGAGTGGCGGCAGCGGGCCCCGTCGCGCGCGAAGTTGGCGAGCTCATACCACCGGTAGCCCATGTCCTCGAGCGCATCGACCACCCGCAGGTAGGCGTCCTCGGCCAGATCCGGGTCGACGACCGCCCCGCGGGCGGCCAGGGCGCTCCCGGGCTTGACCTCGAGCTCATACCAGCTCACGTGGTCCGGGCCGATGGCCCCGACCTCGGCGATGTCGCGCTCGAGGTCGGCCATCGTCTGCCCCGGGACGGCCTGGATCAGGTCCAGCGAGAGCCGCCCGACGCCGGCCTCGCGCAGCAGGCCGGCCGCCGCCCGCACCCGGGCGGGGGTCGCCCGGCGGTCGAGCGCGGCCAGGAGGTGCGGCTGGAAGGACTGCGCCCCCAGCGAGACCCGGGTCACCCCGGCCGCGACCAGGGCCCGGGCCAGGGTCCGGTCGACGGTCTCGGGGTTGGCCTCCACCGTGACCTCGGCGCCGCCGGCCAGGCGCGGGGCCAGGGCCTCCAGCAGGCGGGTGAGCCGGCCGGCGCCCATGAGCGTGGGGGTGCCGCCGCCCAGGTAGACCGTCTCCAGGGGCCCCAGGCGCCCGCCCTCCTGGGCGAGCTCGGCCAGCAGCGCGTCCAGGTAGGCGTCGCGGACCTCCTCGCGGCCGACCTCGACCACGAACGCGCAATAGCCGCAGCGGGCGGCGCAGAAGGGCAGGTGCAGGTACAGGTGGCGCACCCCGCCCGCGGGCGGCGGCGCGGCCGGGGTCACCGCTTCCCGGAGGAGTCGATCTGGAGCACGGCGAGGAAGGCCTCCTGGGGCACCTCGACGTTGCCCACCTGCTTCATGCGCTTCTTGCCCTCCTTCTGGCGCTCGAGCAGCTTGCGCTTGCGGCTGATGTCGCCGCCGTAGCACTTGGCCAGCACGTCCTTGCGCCGGGCCTTGACCGTCTCGCGGGCGATGACCTTGCCGCCGATGGCGGCCTGGATGGGCACCTCGAACATCTGCCGCGGGATGGTCTCGCGCAGGCGCTCGACCAGCCCCTTGCCGCGGGCGTAGGCCGAGTCGCGGTGGACGATCATCGAGAGGGCGTCGACCGGGTCGCCGGCCAGCAGGATGTCGAGCTTGACCAGGGGGCTCTCCCGCTCCCCGATCGGCTCGTAGTCGAGCGAGGCGTAGCCCCGGGTACGCGACTTGAGCTGGTCGTAGAAGTCCATGACGATCTCGGCCAGCGGCATGTCGTAGACGATCTGCTGGCGCTGCTCGATCGGGGTCATGGTCACGAAGACGCCCCGGCGCTCCTGGCACAGGCCCATCACCGCGCCCACGTGCTCCTGCGGCACGAGGACCGTGCAGCGCACGTAGGGCTCCTCGATGCGCTCGATCCGCTGCGGCGCCGGCAGGTCGACCGGCGAGTGGACCTCGATCTCCTCCTCGGCCGTCGTGAACACCCGGTAGGCCACGTTCGGCGTGGTCGCGAGCAGCTCCAGGTCGTACTCGCGCTCCAGCCGCTCCCGCACGATGTCCATGTGCAGGAGCCCCAGGAACCCGCAGCGGAAGCCGAAGCCGAGCGCCTGGGAGGTCTCGGGCTCCCACATGAGCGACGCGTCGTTCAGCGAGAGCTTCTCCAGCGCGTCGCGCAGGTCCGGGTAGTCGTCGGAGTCCATCGGGAACAGCCCGCAGAACACCATGGGCTTGGCCTCGCGGTAGCCCGGCAGCGGCGAGGGCGCCGGCCGCTGGGCCCCGGTCAGCGTGTCGCCCACCCGCAGGTCGCCGACGCGCTTCAGGCCGGTGACGACGTAGCCGCTCTCCCCCGCGGTCAGGCGCCCGGTGGGGGTCTGGGCCGGGGTCATGCGCAGGCGGGTGCCGGCCTCCAGCGCGCCGTCGATGACCCGCACGAAGGCGACGACGCCCCGGTACTGGTCATAGAAGGAGTCGAACACGAGCGCGCGGGCGGGCGCGGCGGGGTCGCCGGCGGGCGGGGGCATGCGCTGGACGATCGCCTCGAGCACCTCCCGCACCCCGGCCCCGGTCTTGGCCGAGATGCGCAGGACGTGGTCCGGGGTGTCGCCGATCAGGTCGGCGAGGGCCCGGGCGTGGGTCTCGGGGTCGGCGGCGGGCAGGTCGATCTTGTTGAGGACCGGCACCAGCTCCAGGTCGCCCTCGATCGCCAGGTAGGCGTTGGCGAGCGTCTGCGCCTCGATGCCCTGGCTCGCGTCGACCACGAGCAGCGCCCCCTCGCACGCCGCCAGGCTGCGCGAGACCTCATACGAGAAGTCCACGTGCCCCGGCGTGTCGATGAGGTTGAGCTGGTAGGTCTGGCCGTCGGCCGCCCGGTAGCTCACGCGCACGGCCTGCGCCTTGATGGTGATACCGCGCTCGCGCTCCAGCTCCATGGTGTCCAGGACCTGGTCGCGCATGTCCCGCTCGCTCACCGCCCCGGTGATCTGGAGGATGCGGTCGGCGAGCGTCGACTTGCCGTGGTCGATGTGGGCGATGATGCAGAAGTTGCGGATATTGCCCTGGTCCACGGCGACCTACTGTAGCGGCCTGCGCCGGCGGGCCAGCGCGGTGATCTGGCCGAGCTCCGGGAGCTCCGCGGCCTGCGCCGCGGCGAGGTAGGCGACGGTGGCGGCCACGAACGCCATGCCCAGGCTGACCATCTGGGCCGGCGTCGAGGTGCCCAGCGCGTCGTCGAGCACCCGCCAGGTCGACCAGGCGAGCAGGCCCGAGAGCGCGGCGGCGAGCGCGGCGCGCACGAACCCGTCCAGGGCGCCGGAGTACCCGCCGATCCCCGGCGGGAGGTCCGGCTCCCGGGCCTGGAGCTCACGCTCGAGCATCCGCAGGAGCAGCAGGTAGGTGATGAGCGAGGTGATGCTGGTCGACAGCGGGATGCCGCCGGTCCCCAGCGGCTGGTAGAGCAGGGCGTTGAAGACCAGGTTCAGGACCATCCCGGCGGCCGCGACGGCGGTGGGCAGCCAGGGCCGCTGCAGGCTGAAGAACGCCCGGATCAGCAGCAGGCTCGCCCCGTTGAAGACCAGGCCCAGGGTGTAGAAGAAGAGCGCCTCGGCGGTGAGCGCGGTGCTCGCCGGCCCGAACTCGCCGCGCTGGTACACCAGCCGCACGACCGGCTCGGCCAGCACCATCAGGAACGCGGTGGCCGGGAGCAGCATGAAGAAGATCTGCCGGAGGCCCATCCCCACCGTCTCGCGCAGCCCGAACAGGTCGTCGCGGGCGGCCAGGCGCGAGATGGCCGGGAAGATCACCGTGCTGATGGCGACGCTGAACACGCCCTGGGGGAGGATGTAGAGCCGGAACGCGGCGTCGATCGCCCGGACCGACTCCTCGCTCACCAGGGTCGCGAAGACCGCGTCCACCGAGGCGTTCACGTTGATCAGCCCGAGCCCGATGGTCACCGGGAGCATCAGGATGAGCACCCGCTTGACGTGCGGGTTGCCGAATCCGAGCGAGAACGGGAACGGGCCGCGGCCGCGCAGGTACGGCAGCAGGAAGACCAGCTGCGCCAGGGTCCCGAGCAGGATGCCGACCGCGTAGGCGTAGACCAGCGCGGTGCCCTCCAGGAACAGCGCCGATCCGAGCAGCGCGATCAGGATGACCGCGTTCCAGAGCACCGGGACGAACGCGGTGGGCCCGAACGTGCCGCCGGCCTGGAGCACCCCGACGACCAGCCCGGTCAGCCCGAGCAGCGGGACGATGGGGAACATCACCCGCGCCAGGCCGACCAGGTCCTCCTGCAGGCCCTCGGGCAGCCCCGGCGCGAACACCGGCATGATCCACGGCGCCAGCAGCATCGCCAGCCCGGAGAGGATCCCCAGGCCGATCGTGATGACGCCGGCGAGCGCCCCCACCAGCCGGCGGGCCTCGGCCTTGCGGCCCTGCTCCTCCAGCTCGGTGAAGACCGGCACGAAGGCGGCCGACAGCGCCGAGTCGGCCACCAGGCTGCGCAGCAGGTTGGGCACCTGGAACGCGATGACGAAGGCGTTGATCGCCCCCTGGGTGCCGAACAGGGCGGCGGCGACGATCTCCCGGGCCAGCCCCGCCACGCGGCTCACGGCGGTCCACGCGGCGAAGATCGCCGTGGAGCGGCCGAGGCGCTGCGGAGGGGCGGCGGGGACCGGGTCGGCCCCCCCGCGTGCGGTGGTCAACGTCGCTTCGCGGCCAGCGCCATGGGTTGCTAGGATACGCGGCCGATCGTCCGTCGGAGGGATTCCGCTTGGCCAACATCAAGCAGCAGAAGAAGCGCAACCGTCGCGCCCTCAAGCAGCGCATGACGAACCTGCGCTACCGGTCGACCATCAAGACCTCGTTCCGGCGCCTCACCGACGCCGCCGAGGACGGCGGCGCCGAGGTCGCCGAGCGCTCACGCGACCTGGTCAAGCTCATCGACCGCGCTGCGGCCCGCGGGGCCATCCACCGCAACAACGCGGCCCGCAAGAAGCGCCGCGTGGCCCACATCGTGACCCGCTCCCGGCAGCCGGAGGGCGTGGCCTCCTAGGGGCCTGCCAAGCAGATCGGTGACCCCGAGGACGTCGCATGTACGGGTGGTACATGCGATCCCGAGGGTGCCGAGGTGCGCCGGGATGCAGCCGACGGTTGGCGGGTCGGCCTGTCGGGCGGTCCCCCAGGCCGGCGCGCCCGGGCGATGCGCGCCACGAGGAGCCTCCGACGGCCGGCCGGTGCGCCGGCCGTTCGCGTTCCCGGCCCCGCCGCGGGCGGTCAGCCCTTCATGATCGCCAGCAGGTCCCGCACCCCGAGCTCCAGCACCAGGCGCTCGCCGTCGTCGCGGGACGCCCCGAGGCCGGCGAACGCCGACACCCGCAGGTCGAGCTCGAGCGCGGCCATGCGCACCACCCCCTGCTCGGCCGCCCCGGGCGGGAGGGCCCGCACCTGCTCGGCCACCTTGCGGGCCGGGAAGCCCTTGAGCCCGGTCATCGCGCTGACCTCGTCCGCCGTCACCGCCGGGCCCGCGGCCTGGGCGGCGGCCAGGTTCCGGAAGTGCCGGGCCAGGGTCATCATCACCACGATCGGCTTGGCCGGCTCGTCCCCGGCCGCGAGGTCGGCCAGCATGGCGTAGGCCGCGGGGGCGTCGCGGACGACGATGGCGTCGCCCAGCCGGTACGCCTTCTCCTCGGGGTTCACCGGCACCAGGCGGTGGACCACCTCCCGGCTCACCGGCTCGGGGCCGGCGTAGGCCGCGAGCTTGGCCGCCTCCTGGGCGAGCAGCGCGGCGTCCTCGCCCACCCGGGCCACCACCTCGCGGGCGACCGGTGCGGGCATGTTCCCGCCCAGGCGCCGGACCTCGCCGCTCAGGTGCTCGACGAACCACCTGGTGCGCTCGGTGGCCTTCGCCTTGGGGTCGGGCCCGTAGCGGAGCACCTGCCCGGCCTGCCCCACCGCGGTCACCAGGCGCTGGGCGGGGGCCGCGTCGCCCACCAGGGCCAGGCAGGTGCCGGGAACCGGGTCGGCCAGGCAGGCGACGAGCGGCGCCACGTCGTCCGCCCGCCAGGCGTCGACGCCGCGCACGAGCACCAGCCGGGTACCGGCCAGGCTCATCGCCGAGCAGGCGGCCACGACGTCGGCGGCCGAGGTGGTGACCGCGTCGAACCGGTCGGGGGGCAGGCCCCCCTCGTCGGCGACCCGGGTCACCAGCCGCTGGACCGCGCGGTCGATCTTCGCCCGGTCCTCACCCCAGATGCCGTAGACCGGCTTCAGCGGCTCGGGCGCGGTGCGGCTCACCGGGCCATCCTACCCCCCGCCCCCCGGGCCCCGGACGGCCCGCACCCGGAGGCCGCCGCCCGGCCGCCCGGGTGCCGCCACCCGCACGTCCCCGGACACATCCGTCCGCCACACCGACGCCCCCGCCGCCCGCAGCGCGGCCAGGGTCGGGCCGCGGGGATGGCCGAAGGGGTTGCCCCGGCCGGCCGAGACCAGCGCGATCGCCGGCCGCAGCCGGCGCAGCAGCGCCGGGAGCCCCGGGTCCTCGGATCCGTGATGGGCCACCTTGAGGACGTCCACCCGCCCCGTCGCGACCCGCCCGAGCGCGCCGCTCTCGGCGTCGGCGGCCAGCAGCGCGCGCAGGCCAGGCGACCGGGCGATCACGACCAGGCTGCGGGGGTTCGGATCGCCCCCCGGCCCGGCGGGCCCGGTCCGCAGGGCGTCCAGCCGCCACGCCCCGGCCGCGATGTGGGCCCCCGGTGCGATGGGCCGGGCCGCGACGCCGGCCCGCCGCGCCGCCGCGAGCGCGGCCCGCCCCCCCGGCGAGGCCACGTCGGCCGCCGCGACCAGCACCCGGTCCACCCGGACCGCCGCGAGCACCGCCGGGAGGCCACCGGTGTGGTCGGCCGACCCGTGGGTGAGCACCACCAACCCGAGGCGCCGGACCCCGGCGCGGCGGAGCGCCGCGACCACCGGCGCGCCCTGGGCGGACGCGGGCCCGGCGTCCACCAGCACGGCCGCGCCCGCCGGGTCGCGCAACAGGATGGCGTCGCCCTGGCCCACATCCAGCAGCGCGACCTCGGGCGTCGCGGGCCAGTCCACCGACCCCCGGGGCCAGGCGATCCAGCCGGCCAGGGCCGCCGCCGCCACCGCGATCGCCACGGTGGGCGCCCGCGAGGGGGCCGGGGGCGGGCGGCCGCCGCCGCGTGCCCGCGCCGCACGGGCGGCCAGGACCGCCGGCGCCGCCGCGAGCGCGGCCAGGGGCAGCGCCGACCACGGGGGGAGGTCCACCGCCGCGCCGGGCACCGCCGCCGCGCCGGCCGCGATCCACAGGAGCACCTGCGCGCCCGCGCCGGCGATGAGCGCACACGCCACCCCGGCGGCCGGGAGCAGCGCACCGGCGGCGATCCCGGCGAGGGCCACCACGACCACCGGCGCGGCCAGCGGCACCGCGACCACGTTCACCACCAGGCCGGCCAGCGACAGGCGCTCGAAGCGCCAGGCGAGCACCGGCGCGGTCATGAGGCCGCACGCGGCGGCCTGGCCGGCGAGGTCGGCCACCCGGGCGGGCAACCAGCCACACAGCCAGGCGCCGATCGGCGGGGCGAGCACGAAGAGCCCCACCACCGCGCTGAACGAGAGCTGCAGGCCCGGGTCCTCGATCGCCCGCGGGTCGACGGCCAGGATGACCGCGAGGCCGACCAGCAGCAGGTGCCACCGGAGCCGCGGGGCCGACCCGAGCTCGCCGAGCACCCCGAGCGCCCCGACCACCCCGGCCCGGGCCACCGACGCCCCGCCGTCGCAGGCGAGCACGTAGGCGCCCAGCACGAGCCCGGACGCGGCGACCCCGGAGCGGCGGCCCACGCCGGCCGCCCGCAGCGCCGCGAGCGCGGCGAGCGCGACCACCCCGACGTTCTGCCCCGAGACGGCGAGCAGGTGCCACAGGCCGGCGTCCCGGAAGTCCTGCTGGGCCGCCTCGGAGATCCCGGCCCCGCCCCCCAGCGCCATGCCCCGCACCACGCCGGCGACGTCGCCCTGGAGCCCCCGCCCGGCCCCGGCGGCCGCCCACCGGCGCCACCGGTCGCGCAGGCCGGCCGGGCCGCCGCGCCGGCCGGCCGCCCGCCAGCCGGCGGCGTCCACGCGCAGCGCGATCCGCTGCCGCGCCAGGAACGCCCGCCACCAGCCCGGCGCGGCGGGCCCGGCCGCGGGCCGCGCACGCCCGCGGACGGCGAGGACGGTGCCGAGCTCCGGGGGCGGCCGGGTCCCCAGGTCCAGCAGCAGGCGCGTGCCGGGGCGCACGGGCCGGCCGTCCACCCGCAGCGCGACCACCACGCCGCGCGCCGTCCAGCCCCGGGCGCCCTCCCGGGGCGGGACGTCCACCACCACCCGCCCGCTCGCCCCGCCCGGCGGGGGCGGCGCCGGGGCGGCGGTGGCCTGCATGCGGGCCGATCCCCAGGCCAGGCCGGCGGCCGCGAGCGCCGCGAGCAGGAGCCCGGCGGCCACCCTCGGTGCCCGTCGCACCAGCGCGAGGGCGAGGAGCGCGGCGACCCCGATGGCCGCGGCGGCGGCCGGCCGCACCGGAAGCGGCGCCCAGCGGGACGCGATGAGCCCGGCGGCGAGGCATGCCATCGCCGCGTGCGGTGCGTGATGCAGGGGCCACGGCGCCCTCGGCGTTCGCATGGACTCACGGTATGACCGCGGCCGTGCACCGATCTCGCGCCGAACGTGCCGGGTTCCGCACCACCCGCGGCCGGCCGCGGTCACCCGGCCGCGGGTTTGACGTCCACGGGCACGGAGGGGAGGATCGGCGCACCGCGCCCCCCGGGGCGGCGTCCGAGCGAGGAGGTCCGATGGGCCCTGGAAACCGGTGGGCGGTGCCTGTCGCGGTCGCCGCGACCGCCGTGCTGGCCGCGGTGGTCGTCCCGGCCGTCGGCGGCACCGACCATGCGCAGGAGGCGGCGACGCCGAGCACGGCGCGCCTCGGCCGCGAGGTGGCCGCGCTGAAGCGCCAGGTGGCCGCGCTGCGCCGGCGGGCGCCGGTGCGCGGGCCGGCGGGCGTGCCGGGGGCCCCCGGCCCGCGCGGCGAGACGGGTCCGCCGGGTGCCCCGGGGGCACCGGGAGCCCCGGGAGCGGCGGGCGCGGCGGGCCCCCCCGGCCTTGTCGGCGCCCGGATCGTGCGGGTCATCCGCACCCTGCCGGCGAACACCCCGCTCGGGACGATCCTGACCATCCCCGGCGTCGGCGACCTCCAGGCCGCCTGCGGCGCCGGCGGCACCACGGCCAGCTTCCTGCAGACCACGGGCACGCTGGGCCCGGGCGCGTCGCTGATGTACCACGGGGTCGTCCAGGCGGGCGCGACCGACGCCGCGCTGGTCGACGGCGGCTCGGCGGGCGCCGGCGTCACCGGCCAGGCGCTGCCCTGGGGGTTCACCGTCCAGGTGGCGCGATCCGACGGGGAGCCGGCGACCGCCTACACCGTCTCCGCCTACCCGGCGGGCATCGCCGGGCCCTGCGTCATCAGCGCCTTCGGCTGGGTCACCGAGTGACCCAGGCCCCCTCAGGTCCCCGGCCCGGCCTCAGGCTCAGGCGCCGGCCGGGGCCTCGGGGGCGGGGGGCGGCAGCGGGATGCGGCTCGGGCGCTCGCGGGGCGGGGGCGGCGGGGCGGCGGCCTGCTCCTCGGCCAGGCGCCGGGCCTTCTCGTCCCTGGCCCGGAAGGCCTCCTCCTCCGAGAGGCCGTCGAGCAGCCCGAGGAACTCCTCCCGCTCGATCGTCTCGCGCCTGAGGAGGATCTGGGTGAGCGACT
>JALOLS010000037.1:5940-50968 GCA_025455865.1 Thermoleophilia bacterium | reverse complement strand
GAAGGCGGCGACGATCGTGGTCATCGGGACCGTCCTCGCGGCCACGCTGCTCGCACTGCTGCTCCTGGTGCCGTTCGTGGGCGCCATCCGCGATCTGCTGCAGTCCGCGCCCGACATCGTCGAAGGCCTGCGCGACTCGGACGTCTTCGCGGGGGTCGGCGACTCCGGCGCGGCGCTCGACGTGCAGGAGGGCGCGCAGAACCTGGCGGCCCAGATCCCGGACGCCGTCTCGGAGGTCATCGGGCTCGCGGGCGAGGCGTTCTCGGCCGCCATCGCCGTCTTCACGATCACCTTCCTCGCGCTCTTCTTCCTGACCGACGTGGGGAACCTGAAGCAGGCGCTCGGCAGCGTGCTGATGCCGGGCGACCGCGACCGCTGGCTCAGCACGTATGAGCGCATCACGACCACGGTGTCCCGCTGGGCGATCGGGGTGCTCATCGTCGCGACGATCGCCGGCACCGTGCAGGGGCTCACCGCGTTCCTGCTCGGATCGAGCTTCGCCCTGGCGCTCGGGATCGTGGCCGGGGTGCTCGACATGATCCCCAACATCGGGGCGACGATCGCGGCCATCATCACCTCCGCGGTCCTGCTCGCCGAGGAGGGGCTCTGGCAGGCGGTGGTCATGCTGGTGGTGGTTCTCGTCTATCAGCAGGTCGAGAACAACCTGGTCACCCCGACCATCCAGGGGAAGGCGACCAACATCTCCGCCTTCTTCGTCATCCTCGGGGTGACGGTCTTCGGAGCGCTCCTGGGCATCCTCGGTGCGCTGGTGGCGGTGCCGCTCACCGCGATCATCCAGATCGTGATCGGCGAGCTCACCGTCGCCCGCCGCCAGAAGGTGGCCGAGGCCCAGGCGGCCCTCGCCGCCGGCGCCCCGACCGCCCCCGGGTGAGCCGCCCGGGGCCGCGCCGCGACGCGTCTCCTGCGTGAGCGACTCCGCGCCGGCCTGGCGCGCCTGCGGGGATGCGCGGCGATCACGTGGTGATCGAGATCGACGTCCAGGCGGTGGCGCGTGACGTACGGGCGGCCGGCGGGGTGCTCGGGGGCGGGCCGGCCGACCGCGTGTTCTTCTGGACCCTGGCCCTTGCGGTCGGTGTTCGCCGCCGCCGGCCCGGGGTTCGCGGCCGGGCGCGAGGACCCGGCCGGGCCCGGACCGCTCCCTGAACGAGGAGCGCGGACGATCGCCGACGCGGCCGAGCAGTCCCGGAACGGGCGCCGGCGGCTGCTCACGGTGGGCCTGGGCTCCGTGGTCTGGTCCGCCGGAGCCTGCTGCGTGCGCTGCGGCCGGCCCACGCCCGGTGCGCCTGCTCGGGATCCTCGCGGTCCCGGTGGCGCTCGTCGACCGCTCTCGGCACGGTCGCCCTTCAGGCCACCTCGCTCGCCGGCCCACTCCACCTGGCCGCCTCCGAAGGCCCTCTTCGGCGCGCTCGGGCTCGACGCGACCATGCTCTTCGCGCGGTACCTCCTGTCCCGCGGCCCGGTCTGGGCGTTCATGCGGAACGCGGTCACCCGGGGGTCATGCGCGAGCGCCGCGCCCCCGCCCGGCCGGCCTGAGCGGCCGGGGGCCCGTCCACGAGGTCGACCCGCCCCCGTCGCCTGCACCGCGGCGCACGGAGCGGTCGTGCCCGTCGTCGGCCCGCGTCCACCCGGGGAGCGCGTCGTTCGCCCCGGCCCGGCGCCGCCCGGCTCAAGCACACGGCGATCACCGACCTCATGCCCCACACCGACCAGGTGCTCCAGCGCATCAACCTGGCGCTGCTCCTGGTCGTGTCGTTCCTGCCCTTCGCGACGACCCTCATCGCCGAGAACCTGGAGGCGCGCGAGGGCGCCGAGCGGGTGGCGGTGGTCTTCTGCGGCCTGGTGCTGCTGACGATCAGCCTGCCGCTCGCCGCGCTCTGGCGGTATGCGCGGGCCGAGGGCCTGGTCGACACCGGCATCGACGAGGAGCGCGTCCAGGCCATGAGCGCGGCGGTCACCCCGAGCCTCGGCTCCTACGCGGTCGCGATCCTGCTGGGCCTCGTGCTCCCGAAGCTCGCGGTCGTCGCCATGCTGGTGGCCGCGGTGCTGCTCGCCGTGCCGCCCGAGGCCATCCGGCACATGCGGCGCGCCCGGCCCTGACCGGCGGGCCCCACGGCACCGCACCGGCCCGCGGCGCGACGCCGCCCCGGCTCAGGCCCCCGTGCGGGCGCCCACCGCGGCGTCGTCGTCCCGGTAGGCCTCCTGGCCGACCGAGGCGAGCCATCCGCGCATGACCCGGTGCATGTGCTCGGCGCCGATCACCGGCTCGGCGGGCGCGGTCAGGTCCGGCGGGACCAGGGCGAACGGGAAGGACTGGCTCCCGCCCATCCCGCCGTGTGAGCCCACGAACTCCTCGAACGCCGGGACCATGCCGAGCTCCGGGTCATACGCGGCGTTGATCATCAGGTCGGCCACGTGGGGGAAGCCGTCGGTGCGCCGCACATGGCGCAGCGCGTTCTCGCCGTAGGGCGCAAGGGGGTCCTCGCCGTCCACCTGCCCGCTCGCCACGTGCACCCGGCCGCGGGGACCGAGCACCAGCGACCCCTCCGCCTCCGAGCGCACCAGCAGGAAGCCGATGCCCGGGTGGGTGCGAAGGCCCTCGACCAGCCCGGGGTGGATCTCCTGCAGGCGCTCCAGGCTCACCCGGCCGGGCTCCCGGGTGAGGTAGACGAGCCCCAGGCAGCCCGAGGCCATGACCAGGATGTCGTCCTCGTCGTCGCCCGCCGCCTCCTCGCCGTCGCGGCGCCGCTCCTCCGCCTGGGGCCCGAGGTCGACGGCGCCGTCCTGGCGGCGGCCCCGGGTGACCCGGTCGAGGGTCTTCGCGCCGATGCCGTCCCCGGAGGCGGCCTCGGTGACCGAGGCCGAGAGCAGGCCCCAGCCCTCGTCGCCGGCGGTGAGCCCGTCCACGCTCGCGCCCCCTGCGCTCAGCCGGCGCACGAGCTGCTCCAGGGTCTCGCCGTAGGACTGCCGGAAGCACAGGCCGTCGGTCTGCCCGTGGTCGGACAGCACCACGAAGCGGTAGGGGCGAGGCGCGTCCTTCGCGGCGCGTTCCAGCCGCGCGAACTGCCGGTCGAGCTGGCCCAGCGCCCGGAGCGTCTCGGGCCGCTCGATGCCCGAGTGGTGGGCGATCTCGTCGTAGCCGACGAACGTCGAGTAGCCGACCGGCCGTCCGGCGAAGATGTCATAGAGCAGGCTCTGCACGGCCAGGTCCCGCTGGATCACCGTCGTCCAGGCCCGCATGAGCGGGTACAGGCCGCCGCGGTGCACCCGGGGGATGACCCCCCGCCGGCGGTTGCCGAGCGCCTGCCACCACTCCCGGGCCACGTCCTCCACGGTCAGGACGATGGTTCGGATCATGTTGTAGGGGTTCGAGAAGTACGCGAAGTAGTCGTGCCCGACCTTGCCGCGCCCCCGCTGCAGGACCATGGAGAGCGTGAGCAGGGCATGGGGGGCGTCGCCCGAGAACATGTTGGCCCGGCTCACGCCGTCGGCGAACAGCAGCCCCCGGCCCGAGGAGATCCGCCTCTGGATGAGCGCGGTGTCCTGCGGCCGGTTGGAGGTCACGGTGGCCTGGCGCTCCTTCTCGTACCAGCGGAAGGCGGGCATGTCCTCGTTGGTCCCGTGCAGCAGGCCGGCCTGGCTCGCCCCGGTCTGGCTCGACCAGTCGCACTCCCAGCGAATGAGGTGGTGGTCCTGCTCGGCGATCCAGCGCGCCATGGTCGGCGTGTGCCCGTTGCGCAGCGCCCGGCGCAGCACCTCATACGCCAGCCCGTCGATCTCCAGGAAGAGCACCCCGGGCACGTCGGTGGGGGCGACCGCGTCGCGCCGGCGGGCGGTCCGCCGGACCACGTTGCGCCAGTAGGCGTCGTCGTCGTCGATCCCGAGCACGCTGGTGATGACCACGTTCACCACGGTCATCACGAAGGCCAGGGCGAGGCCCCACCAGATGCTCTCCACCCGGAACTCCGGGATGATCTGGCCCGCCACCCAGATGGTGAAGCCCGAGAGCACCAGGCTCGCCAGGCCCAGCGTGAGCGCGCTGATGGGCAGCACCAGCCGGGCGAGCACCGGCCAGAGCAGCGCGTTGACCAGGGCGATGACGAGCGCCCCGCCGAGGGCCCCGCCGCTCTCCAGGTCGATGCCGGGGAGGATCTGCGCCGAGAGCCACAGCGCGAACGCGTTGATGATCCAGATGACCACCGCCCGCGCGACCGCCCGGAACCAGCCGGGCCGCTCCCGGCGACCCGCCGCGACCTCTCGATGCATCCCGCCGCCCCCTCGGAGTCCGATCCGCGGGAGCATGGCACCCGGGGCGGCGCGGAGGGCGGGGCGACGGCGGGCCGGCGCGCCGGGCACCCGGGCCGCACCCGTCCGCCTCGTCCCGCCGCGGCCGCCGGGGGAGGGGCGTGTAACGCCGGGTGGGTCATCCGGGACCGCCCACCCGGACCGGCGGCGAGCAGGGGGACCGAGGATGGCGATGACCGGCGAGGCGGGGCGGCCCGCCCGGGACCAGGCCGCCGGGTGGACCGAGGTGTGCCGCATGGAGGAGATCGCGCCCCGGGCCGGGCTGGTGCGGACGGTGAACGGCGCCGAGGTGGCGCTGATGCGCGACGGGGACCGGGTCCACGCCATCGGGAACGCCTGCCCGCATCGCGGGGGGCAGCTCGGCGACGGCCGGGTGGAGGGCGGGCGGGCGATCTGCCCCCTCCACGGGTGGGACTTCGACCTGGAGACGGGCATCTCGCCCTACGACCCGGCCGACCGGGTGCCGGTCTACCCCGTCCGCGTCCGCGACGGCCGCGTGGAGGTCGACGCCGCCCAGGTCCCCCCGGCGCCGCCGCGTCCGGACGTCTACCTGGGCCCGTGGATCCGCCGCGGCGCCCGGGACCGCGGGATGCACCTGGTGCACCACCTGGCCGCCGGCGGCGCCCCCGAGATCGGGGCGATGGGCTCGGCGCTCCGGGAGCCCCCCGGCACCCCCGCCGCCGCCCCGGGGCTGCACGACCTGCTCTTCCGCCCGGCCCAGCTCGCGCGGCTCCCGCTGCTCGGGGAGGAGGAGGTGGACACGCGGGTCGTCCTCGGCTCGCGCGCCGCCCGTCCGCTCCGCCTGGCGATCCCCCTGCTCGTCAGCCACATGTCCTACGGGGCGCTGAGCCCGGAGGCGAAGGAGGCGCTGGCCCGCGGCGCCTCGGCGGCCGGGACCGCGATCGGGAGCGGGGAGGGAGGCCCCCACCCCCGCGAGCGCGCGAACGCCGCGCGCCACATCCTGGAGCTCGCCTCGGGCCGCTTCGGCTGGACGCCCGAGAACGCGCGCCGGGCGCACGCGGTGGAGATCAAGATCGGCCAGGGGGCCAAGCCGGGCCTCGGGGGCACCCTGCTCGGCGACAAGGTGACCGCCGAGATCGCGGCCGTGCGCGGCGTCGCCCCGGGGATGGACGTCCACTCCCCGGCGCGGCTGACCGGCATCGAGGGGCCTGCCGACCTCGCGCGGTGCGTGCGGGAGATCCGTGAGCTCGTGCCCGGCGCACCCGTCGGCATCAAGTTCGCGGCCGGCGATGTCGAGGCCGACCTCGAGGTGGCGGTCGGCGCCGGGGCGGACTGGGTGACCATCGACGGGCTCGGCGGCGGCACCGGGGCGGCCCCCCTGCACGTGAAGGACCACGTGGGGCTGCCGTCGGCGCTCGCGCTCGTGCGCGCCCGCCGCTGGCTCGAGGCCCAGGGCGTGGAGGACGTGCAGATCGTGGTGACCGGCGGCTTCCGGACGCCGGATGAGATGGCCAAGGCCCTCGCGCTCGGCGCCGACGCCGTCGCCCTGGCGACCGGGGCGCTCATGGCGGCGGGGTGCCAGCAGTACCGGGCCTGCCACCGGGGGCGCTGCCCGGTGGGGATCGCCACTCAGGATCCGGGCCTGCGCGATCGTCTCGAGGTCGGCGAGTCCGCCCGCCGCGTGGAGCGGTACCTGACCTCGGCCACCGCGATGATGGTCGACTACGCGCGCATCTGCGGCCGGCGCCGGCTGGGTGACCTGGGCCGGGACGACCTGGTCACCACCAGCCGCGACCTGGCCGACGCCACCGGCATCGCGTGGGCGCTCTGATGCCGGCCGCGCCCGGCGGGCCCCGCCCGGACGTCGTGTCCCCGATGAGCGCCCCGGATCGTGAGTCGGCGCGGAACCCGCGCGCCGAGGCGGAGGCCCGTCTGGGCGGCGTCGCGGCGCGGGTGCTCGAGCCCTCGCCGCCGGCCGTGCCGGCCGGCCCCTGGGCGGCGGACGACCCCGTCGACCCCGAGGGCGCGGCCGCGCCGGTCTCCCCGGTGCCCGGCCCCGGTCCCACCTGGGCGGCGCTCGCCCGGGACGACCCGGCGCTTGCGGCCTGGTGCGCGCCCCGGTGGCTTGCGGCCTGGCCGCGCCTGACCCCGCCCCCGCCAGGCCTGGCGGCGACCCGCCTCGCCCTGCACCGCCTGGCCGTCACGGTCGTCTCGCCCGCCCGGTGGGCAGAGACCGGCCGGATCGGGCTGCGCTGGACCCTCGGCGGCTTCGGGACGCCCTTCTTCGGCGACGACGTGCAGGTGCGCGTCGTCGGGGCGCGCCTGGTGGTGCAGCGGGCCGGCCGCGCCCGGGCCCACGACATCACGACCCTGGCGGCCGCGGCCGCGGCGGCCGGCGTCGAGCCCGGCCTCGCCGTCCAGGACCAGGCCGGCGCGCCCCCGCCGGGTGACCTCGGGGCCCCGCTCGCCGTCGACCCGGCGGCCGCCGACTGGCTGGGCGGGTGGTTCGGCTTCGCCTGCTCGGTGCTGGAGGAGCTCCGGGCCGGGGCGCCCGACGGCGGGGCGACCCGCGTCCAGCTCTGGCCCGAGCATTTCGACCTGGCCGTCGAGCTGGGCGACCAGATGGCGGGCGCGCGCGCGTCGGTCGGCGCCTCACCGGGGGACGAGGTCCACCCGGAGCCGTACCTGTACGTGGCCCCCTGGGGCGAGGTCCCGGACGACCCGCAGTTCGCCGCCCGCGGCTTCCGCGGGGCGGAGCTCACCCTGGCCGCGCTGAGGGCCGCGCCGGACCAGCGCGGCCGGGCGCTGGACTTCTTCCGCGCGGCGCTCGCGCGGCTGGCAGACCGACCGGAGGAGACCGAGTGACGACCACCGATGCACACGCGACCGAATGGGAATGGGTGCGCGTGGACGCCGGCGACCTCGAGCCCGGCCAGGTGACCACGGTGGTCGCCGGCGGGCGCGCGGTCTGCCTGACCCGCAGCGCCGGGGGCTGGGGCGCCCTGGACAACCGCTGCCCCCACCAGGGCGGTCCCCTGGGCGACGGGCAGGTGGAGGGGGGCTTCGTCGTCTGCCCCTGGCACGGGTATGAGTACGACCCGGTCACCGGCGCCCCGCCGCCCGGCTTCCGCGACTGCGCCACCGCCTACGGGGTGGAGGAGCGCCCCGACGGCCTCTGGGTCCGGGTGCCGCGCGCCGAGCGGCGGGTGACCCTCATGGACCAGGTGGTCGACACCCTGTGCGAGTGGGGCCTGGACTCGGTCTTCGGCATGGTCGGCCACTCCAACCTCGGCATGGCGGATGCGCTCCGCCGGGCCGAGGAGGACGGCCGGATCTCATACGTCGGCATCCGCCACGAGGGGGCCGCGGCCTTCGCGGCGAGCGCCTACGGCAAGCTCACCGGCCGTCCGGCGGCGTGCCTCACGATCGCCGGGCCCGGCGCGACCAACCTGCTCACCGGGATGTGGGACGCCAATGTCGACCGCGCGCCGGTGCTGGCCCTCACCGGCCAGGTGCAGACCCAGGTCCTCGGGCCGGGCGCCTTCCAGGAGGTGCCGCTGGCCGAGGCGTTCTCGGCGGTGGCCGCGTGGAGCCAGACCGTCCTCCGGCGCGAGAACGCGACCGAGCTGGCGGCGCTCGCGATGAAGCACGCGATGGTCCGCCGCGGGGTGGCCCACCTCGTGCTCCCCGACGAGGTCCAGGAGCTGCCGGGGCTGGAGGATCCCCCGGCGCGGCCGCGCGCCGGACGGATCGCGGCCCGCGACATCGCACCGCCGCAGGCGGACCTGGAGCGCGCCATCCGGCTCCTGGGCGCGGCCGCGCGCCCGCTGATCGTGGCCGGCAACGGCGCCCGCGAGCACCGGGCGGCGGTGCTGGGGCTCGCCGAGCACCTGGACGCGCCGGTGGTCACCACCTTCAAGGCCAAGGGGCTGGTCCCCGAGGACCACCCGCTGGCCGGCGGCGTCATCGGCCGGTCGGGCACGCCGGTCGGCAGCGCCCTGATGGCCCGCGCCGACGCGCTGCTGGTGCTCGGCGCCTCGTTCTCGAACCACACCGGCATCGCGACGTGGGTGCCGACGGTGCAGGTCGACCTCGACCCGATGACCCTCGGCAAGTTCCACCCGGTCGACGTCCCCCTGTGGGGGGAGATCGCGCGGACCGTCGCCCTGATGCGCGACGGGCTCCCGGCGGCCGAGCGGCCCGCGCTGCGCCAGGAGATCGCCCGGCGCCGCGCCCGGTGGGAGCGCGAGGTCGGGCGGCGGGCCGCGCTCACCGACGGCCGCGGCGCCCTGCACCCGGCGGCGGTCTTCACCGTCCTGTCGCGGCTCGTGCCCGAGGACGCGGTCATCTGCGTGGACGTCGGCAACAACACCTACGCCTTCGGCCACTACTTCACCTGCCGCGGCGGCCAGGACGTCCTGATGAGCGGCTACCTGGGCTCCATCGGCTTCGCGCTGCCGGCGGCGCTCGGGGCATGGGCGGCCACCCGGGGGGCGCGCCGGGTGGTGTCGATCTCGGGGGACGGGGGCCTCGGTCAGTACCTGGCCGAGCTCACCACCGCGGTGCGGCACCGGATGCCGATCGTGCATGTCGTGCTCGACAACGGCGAGCTGGCCAAGATCAGCCGCGAGCAGGTGGCCGCCGTGCGGCCGGTGTGGCAGACCGGGCTGGTGAACCCCGATTTCGCCGGCTACGCCGAGAGCTGCGGGGCGGCCGGCTTCCGCGTCGAGGATGCGGGCCGGCTGGAGGAGGTCCTGGCGCAGGCGTTCGCGGTGGGCGACCGTCCGGCGCTCGTGCAGGTCAGGAGTTCCGCGGGCCCGGTGTGATCCGGCCGGGGGGGCCGGCGGCGGTCAGTCCCGGCCCTCCCGGAACCGCTCCAGAAGCCACGCTCGGACCTCCGGCGGCGGGGATCCCTCGCCGGTCCGGCCGGCGGCGGCGATCGTCGCGCGGATCTGCTCCACGTAGGCCTCGCAGCCCCCGCAGATCTCCAGATGGGCCTCCAGGCGCCCGCGGGCCTCGGGGGTCAGCGCGCCCTCGAGGTAGTCGGTCACCATCTCGACGAGCTCGATGCAGGGCAGGTCGTCGGCGGGCGGGCTCATCTCAGCCGTCCAGGTACCGCTCGAGCTCGCGCCGCACCCGGGAGCGGGCGCGGTGCAGCAGCACCCGCTGGTTGCCCTCGCTCACGCCGAGGGCGGCGCAGACATCCTCGGCCGGGACGCCGTCCACGTCGCGCAGGGTGATGACCTCGCGCTGGGCGGGCGGGAGCGCGTCGATGGCGCGTCCGATCAGGTCGCGCACCTCCGCCGCCATCAGGGCGCCCTCGGGCGGCTGGGCCCAGGCCCTGGGCGGGACCGCCCAGTGGCCCGGCCACCGGTCGTGGTCGGCGGGCAGGAAGCGCTCGGCGTCCACCGCCGGCTCCCCGCGATCGTCGTGCGGGTCCCACCAGGCCGAGAACGGAATCGTCCGCCGTTCGCGCACGGCGCGGGTCTTGGCCGTGTTCACCGTGATCCGCAGTATCCAGGTGCGCAGCGACGAGCGCCCCTCGAACCGGTCGATGCCGCGGATGACCCCGAGCCAGGCCTCCTGGACGACCTCCTCCGCGACGGCCTGGGAGCCGGTGTGGATCCGGGCCAGGCGGAGCATGGTCCCGTGATGGCGGTCGACGATCGCGGCGAACGCGTGCTCGTCGCCCTGCCGCAGCGCCTCGATGATCCTCGACTCGCCGGGATCCCCCACCATGCCGCCGGCTCTCCCCCTGTCGCCGGTCGCCCGGGGGCACCCTAACGCCGGGCGCTCCCGGGGTCGACCGGCGGTACCCGGGGGCCGGCCGGGGCGGGCTCGGCTCAGGCGGCGAGGGCGGCCTCGAGCTCCGGGGTGATGGCCTCGCCGTGGGTGTTGGCCGCGGCGCGCTTGAGCACCGCCGCGACGGTCGCCTCGTCGAACTCGCCGCGGCAGGTGGTGCAGTGGTAGACGAGCAGCGCGGTCGCCTCCTCGCGCAGCCGGGCCGCCCGCACCGCCGCCTCGAGCTCCGGGGTGATGGCCTCGCCGTGGGTGTTGGCCGCGGCGCGCTTGAGGACGGCCTCGACGGTGGACTCGTCGAACTCGCCGCGGCAGGTGTCGCACTGGTAGGCGAGCATCGCACTGGCCATGTCGCGGATGCGCGCCGCCGAGAGGGCCGCCTCGGCGGCCGGCGAGGGGGTGAGCGAAGGCATCGTCTGCTCCTTGGGGTCGGCGCGCCGGTGCGCGCGCGTTCACCCCTTCCGTCCCCGCGGGGTCCCGGGCGTTACGCCGGCCGCGCCGATCGGGCGGGCCGGGCGGCCGGCGTCGCCGCGGCGGGGCCCAGCAGGGCCAGCGCGGCGGCGGGGAAGATGAGCACCGACACCAGCGCGGCGGAGACGAGCGCCGCGCCCGTGCCGGGCCCGACCATGCCGGTCTGCATCCCGATCTCGGTCGCGGCGACCACGAACCCGACCGAGGTCGTGGCCTGCAGGAGCCCCGCGGCGGCCGCGCGCCGGGCGCCCACCAGGGGGCGGTAGAGCAGGGCGGGCAGGCCGTGCACCAGGAGCATGGCGCCCGCGAACACCGGGACCATGGCGAGCGCCGACGGGGACGCCAGCAGGGCGTCCAGGTCGAAGCGCATCCCGCTGGCCACGAAGAAGACCGGGATGACGACCCCGTAGCCGGCCGCCTCGAGCTTCTCCCGCAGCCGCGGATGGGTCATGCGCCGGTCGTGGTCGACCAGGCTGAGCAGCGCGCCGGCGAGGAACGCCCCCAGGATGGCCTCCAGCCCGAGGCCGCCGGCGAGGGCGACGAAGCCGACGATGAGGACCAGGGCGCCCCGCACCCGGATCTGCGCGGTGGTGTCCTGCAGGCGCTCCAGCACCGCCCCGACCCGGGGCAGGCGCCCGGCGCCCGCCACGGCGAGGCCGGCGGCCGCGACGACGGCGACGAGGCCGGCCAGGAGCAGCGCGGTCCCGCCGGCCGACGCCGACTCGCCCGAGAACAGGAGGGTCAGGAGCAGGATCGGGATGAGCTCGGCGAGGGCCCCACCGGCGAGGACCAGGCGCCCGAACGCCCCGCCGCCCGCCCCGGCGTCCTTGAGCACGGGCACCACGACCCCCAGCCCGGTGGCCATCAGGATGACCGCCACGAGCAGCGGCGCCCCCGTCAGCCCGGCGCCGGCCAGGGCGAGGCCGCTCAGCAGCGCCAGGCCGATCGAGACGGCGAAGGCCGCCCCGGCCCGCCGGGCCGGGGCGCCGCGGAGCTGCCGTGCATCGACCTCCAGGCCGGCCAGGAACAGCAGGAAGCTCAGGCCGACGAGGCTCATCACCTCGACCGCCGCATCGACCTCGGCCCACCCGAGCACGTCCGGCCCGATCAGGATGCCGAGCAGGATCTCCAGCACGATGGCCGGCACCCGCAGCGCGGGGACGAACCCGAGGCAGAAGGGCGCGAGGAAGCCCGCCGCCGTGACCAGGGCGAGGCTTGAGAAGTCGAGGTCCATGCCCGGCGGTCCCGCCGGCCGGTGGCGGCGTTACACGGCGTCGCGGGACCGGCGGGAGGCGGCCGTGCGGCGGGACCCCGAGGCCCGCGACCCGGTGCGGGCGGCGATGCGGCCTGGGCCCCCGACCAGCCGGGCTCCGCGGTGACAGTTCGCGCTCGGCATCGGCAAGCCGTCCCCCGGCCGCGAGCACGCACCCCGCCGCGAGCGACGCCGCCTCCCCGAGCCGGCTCCGGCGGCCTCCGATCGCCGCGGCGATCGCGTTCGCCTCCTCGGCATGGACAGAGGCCACGACCGGATGGCGCTCCTCGACGGCGACCAGCGCCAGGACCGAGTGGGCGGTGAGACACCCGGGCCGGCGCTCGGGCCAACCGGGGTGCCCGATGGCGCGCATCGCCAGCTCGCGGGCCCGCGGGAGGTCGCCGGCGAAGACGAGGGCCCGTGCGAGCGAGGCGCGGGCGCCGCGGACCAGATCGTCCACCCCGGACCCGGTGATGGCGACGGCCCGCTCGCCCGCCGCCACCGCCCTGCGCACATCCGCATCGACGGCACCGGCCCGGCGGGTCGCCTCCGGGAGCAGGAAAGCCCCGCTGAGCGGGGCTTTCGTTCAGCTCCTCGGGTAGGACTCGAACCTACAACCCTCCGGTTAACAGCCGGATGCTCTACCATTGAGCTACCGAGGACCGCGGCTCCGGATTCTAGCCTCCCGGGGCCGTTCGTGCTTTTCGGGGCGGTCGCAGGCGGTGCAGGTGGATCACCCACCCGGACTCGTCGGCGCGGCCGGCCACCGGGACCTCGTCGCGGGTGTGGCCCCAGCCCGCCGCGGTCGCCGGCGCGATCAGCGCGGCGGCATGGGGGCGGCGGGGGTCGGCGATCACCACCTCGGTGCGCTCGTCGCACAGGCGCGGGAGGAGGTCCAGCAGGGCCGGGCCGTTGCGCTCCTCGTACAGCACGTCGGCGGCCATGACCAGGTCGAAGGGCGCGCGCTCGAGCAGCGCCGGCGGGGGCGCGAACCAGTCCACGACCATCGTCTCGACCCGGCCGGCCGGCCGCGCGCGGTCCGCGTTCAGGCGCACGAACGCCAGGGCGTCCTCGTACCAGTCGGTGGCCAGCACGTGGGCGCCGTGGGCGGCGGCGACCAGCGACGCCAGGCCCACCCCGCAGCCGAGCTCGACCACCCGCAGGCCCCTCAGGGGCCGTCGGGCCACCTCGTCGGCCAGCGCCCGCCCGCTCGGCCAGAGGTCCGCCCAGTAGGGCAGGCGCTCGTCCCGGGCGTAGTCGGCCTCGTCGATGAGGTCCTCGGCCGAGCGGGGGTGGGCGACCGTGAGCGTCACCCCGCCCGCGCGGACCTCGTCCTCCACCACGTCGAACCCCTCCGGCACGCCGAGGAGGGTAATCGGCGGGACCCGGCCTGCCGGACCGGCCCGACCGCGCCCTGCGGCTCGCCCCGCCCGCCCGGCGGCGCTATCCTCCCGCGCCGGAGCAGTGTCAGACGGAGAGGAACGACGCATGAGCGACGAGACGACGGAGGCCACCGAGGCCCCCGAGGCCGTGGAGGACGAGGCCGCCGAGGCCGAGGGCGCCGTCGCCACCGCGACCGCCGTCGCCGAGCCGGAGGCCCCCGAGGCCGAGGATGAGGCCCCCGCCCCGGCCGCCGAGGCCGGCCCGAAGCAGGCCCGCCTGTACCTGTGTGAGCGCGGGCACCGCACCACGGTGCTCTGGAGCGAGCCGCCCACCACCTGCCACGCGCGGCCGCTGCGCCACGGCCCCGAGTGCGGCCGGCCGGTCTACCACTCCACCGAGCTGCCGGAGCAGGTCGTGAAGGCGCTGAACCCCCTCAAGGCGTCGAAGAAGGCCAGCAAGAAGAAGTAGCGCCCGCCTGCGGGGCACGGGACCTGCGAGGGGCCGCCCACGGGCGGCCCCTCGTCGTTCTCCGCCGTCAGGCGGTGAGCTCCTCCGCCCGGGCGACCATGCGCTCCATCTCACGGAATCCGGGCTCCCACACCGCCGGGTCGTCCAGGTCCACCCCGAGCGGGCGCAGGAGGTCCGCCGGCGCGGCCGAGCCCCCCGCGGCCAGGAACTCGAGGTAGCGCGGCACGAAGTCCTCGCCCTCCTCCCGGAACCGGGCGTAGAGCGCGAGCGTGGTCAGGTGCGCGAACACGTACGCGTAGGTGTAGAAGCGGGTCGAGATGAAGTGGGGGATGTAGCTCCAGCCGAGCCGGTACCCGTCCGGGATCTCCAGGCTGTCGCCGTAGTAGCGCGCGTTGGCCTCGAGCCATGCCTCGCCCAGGCGGTCACGGGTGAGCGCGGTGCCCTCGGAGCGCATCCGGTAGGCGCGCTGCTCGTAGCGGGCGAGCACGGTCTGGCGGAAGACCGTCGCGAAGGATCCCTCGACCCGCTCGCAGACCAGCGCGGTGATGGTGGAGGGGTCCTCCTCGGTGGCCATGAGGTGGTCGAAGGCCATGAGCTCGGCGAAGGTCGAGGGCACCTCGGCCAGGGCGAGCCCGGTGTGGAACGAGAGCGCCGTCTGCGCGCCCGCCGAGAGCGCGAAGTGCATGCCGTGGCCGAGCTCGTGGGCCAGGGTCATGACGTCGTCCATGCGGTCGGTGAAGTTCATCAGCACATACGGCTGGGCGTCCTGGGCCACCGAGGAGCAGAACGCGCCGCCGCGCTTGCCCGACCGGGGCTCGGCGTCGATCCGCCGGCCGCTGAAGAACCCGTCGCACAGGTCGGCGACCCGGGGCGAGAAGGACCGGAACGAGGCGTCGATGATCGCCCGCGCCTCGCCGAAGCGCACCGTGCGCGCCTCGGCGCCGACCGGGGCGTACTGGTCGGCCAGATGCAGCCGCTCCAGCCCGAGGATGCGCGCCTTGACCCCGAACCAGCGCTGGGCCAGGCCGTAGTGGCCCTCCACCGCGTCCATCATGCGCTCGACCGCCTCACCGGGGACCTCGTTGCGCAGGTGGGTGAGCTCCATGGGGCCCGGGTAGCTGCGCAGGCCGTCCATGGCCAGGCGGTCGGCGACCAGCGTGTCGTAGCAGTGGGCGAGCACCCCGGCGTGCGGGTCGAGGGCGCCGTAGAGGGTGTCCAGCGCGCGCAGGCGCACGTCGCGATCGGGGTTGCGCACGTGGGCCAGCAGCCGGTCGATGGTGTGGGGCTCCTCGCCCTCACCGGCGTCGAACGGCGCCTCCAGGGTGGAGGTGACCTGGCCGAAGAGGCTCTGCCAGGCCCGCACCACCGGGCCGCGCTCGGCGAGCATGCGCTCCTCGGGCTCGGCGAGCGTGTGCGGGGCGAAGCGGCGGGCCGCCAGCAGGTAGTGGCGGTCGGCCGCCACCTCGGGGGCGGCGGCGAGCTCGGCCGCGCGCGCCTCCGGGAGGGCGATCCAGTCCAGCTCGAAGAAGCGCAGGGCGTTCCCGGCCTCGACCATGCCGCGCTCGACCACCGACATCAGGTCGCGGTTCTCGGTGTCCTCGACGTCGGTCGACTCCCGCAGCGCCGCGTAGGAGTGGATGCGCGAGAGCTCGTTCTCCAGGGCGGCGAGCTCGGCCAGGGCCTCGGCCAGGCCCGGCCCGTCCATGCCGTCGAAGGCCCCGCGGTGGCGGGACTCGAATGCCCGGCAGCGCTCGAGGGCGGCGTCCAGGCGGGTGCGGGCCTCCGCGGCGGAGGCCACCAGGGGGGAGAGGTCCCAGCGCACGCCCTCGGCGCGGGGAGCGGGTTCGGTGGCGGTCGTCATGACCGGCCACGGTAGCCCATCACCGCTCCAGCAGCCGGTCCACCGTGTCGGGCGGCAGGGGCGGCTCGCCGGTGTCGCCGGGCCTGAGCGGGCTCTCCGGCCGGTGGAAGTCCGACCCCCCGGAGGGCACCAGCCGCCAGCGCCGGGCGAGCTCCCCGTAGCGGGCGCGCTGCTCGCCGGAGTGCTCGGGCCGGTGGACCTCGATCCCGGCCAGGCCGGCCCGGGCCAGCCGGCCGACGAACGGGTCGAGCTCCCGCCAGACCAGGCCCAGGCTGGCCGGGTGGGCGAGCACCGGCGCGCCCCCCGAGGCCCGCACGAGCTCGACGGCCTCCTCGGGCGTGAGGCCCTCGGCGCCGACGTAGGCCGGGCGCCCGTCGGCGAGGTACCGGTCGAAGGCCTCCTGCCGGTCGGCCACGTGGCCGGCGGCCACGAGCGCCTCGGCCACGTGGGGCCGGCCCACCGGCCCGCCCGCGCGGGCCAGCACGTCGTCCCAGTCCACCGTGGCCCCGAGCTCGGCCAGGCGCTCGACCATGTCGCGGGCGCGGGTGCGGCGGCGCTTGTGGAACTCGGCGATGCGGCCCGCCAGCGGCTCGGGCTCGGGCTCGGTGAAGTAGCCCAGCAGGTGCATGGACCCGCGGGGGCGCTTGACCGAGAGCTCGATGCCGGGGATCACCCGCACCCCGAGCTCGGCGCCGCGGGCCCCGGCCTCCCGGTTGCCGGCCAGGGTGTCGTGGTCGGTCACCGCGAGCACCGTGACGCCGCAGGACGCCGCCAGCTCGACCAGCCCGGACGGGGGGAGCGCCCCGTCCGAGCGGTCGGTGTGACTGTGGAGGTCGGCCCTTACGACGCGACCGCGGCGGGCACGAGCCCCCGGGCCTCGAGCTCGGCCAGGACCTGCGCCGCGCTCTCCTCGGGCGTCTGGCCCTCGGTCTCCAGCACGACCTCGGCCTGCTCGGGGGCCTCATACGGGTCGTCGACCCCGGTGAAGCCCTTGATCTCGCCGGCGAACGCCTTGGCGTAGAGGCCCTTCACGTCGCGGCGGGCGCACTCCTCGACGGAGGCCTGCACGTAGGTCTCGACGAACGCCCCGTGCTCCTCGACCATCCCGCGCACGTGCGCCCGGGTCTCCGAGTAGGGGGAGATGGCCGACACCAGCACGGCGGCCCCGGCACGGGTCAGGCGGCTCGCCACCCAGCCGATGCGCTCGATGTTGGTGTCGCGGTCCTCCTTGGAGAACCCGAGGCCCTTGGACAGGTGCGTGCGCACCACGTCGCCGTCCAGGTAGTCCACGACCAGCCCCCGGCGCTCGAGCTCGGGGCCGACGATGTGCGAGATGGTGGTCTTGCCGGCGCCCGAGAGCCCGGTGAACCACAGGGTGAAGCCACCGCGATCGCTCACGCGGGATCCTCCTCGGTCGGTCGGTCGGCGGCGCTGCGCTAGAGGTGCAGGCCGCACTCGGTCTTGCCCGTGCCCGCCCAGCGCCCCGCCCGGGCGTCCTCGCCCTCGGCCACCCGCCGCGTGCACGGGACGCAGCCGATGGAGGGGTACCCCTGGTCGTGGAGCGGGTTGTAGGGCACGTCGTGCGCGAACAGGTAGCCCTTCACCCGCTCGTCGTCCCAGTCCACCAGGGGCTGGATCTTGACCACGCCGCGGCGTGCGTCGAGCTGCACCTTGCGGGCCCCGGCCCGGGTGGGCGACTGGGCCCGCCGGATGCCGGTCACCCATGCGTCCATCCCGGTCAGGGCGCGCTCGAGCGGCTCCACCTTGCGCAGCCCGCAGCAGCGGTCGGGCTCGCGGGCCCAGAGCTCCGGGCCCTCGTCCTCGGCCTGCTCGGCCACCGTGCGCAGGGGGTCCACCCGCTCCACCGTGACCCCGTAGCGGGCGATCAGCGCGTCGCGGGTGGCGTAGGTCTCCGGGAAGAGCAGCCCGGTGTCGAGCTCCACGACGCGGATGTCGGCCCCGAGGCGCGAGCACATGTCCAGGAGGACCGAGCTCTGCTGCTGCCACGAGCAGGTCAGCACGATGCGGCCGGCGAAGCGGTCGACCGCCCAGGCGAGCACATCCTCGGCCGGGCGCGGCTCGAACTCCTCGGCGAGGGCATCGACCTCGGCCGGGCTCATCGGCAGGGCACGCACGGTGCGCAGGCTACCATAGGCATCGTCGATGGCCCGCATCAGGAAAACCACGCCAGACGGCCAACCCGTCTACTCGACCGGCGCGGGCCGGATCGGCTCCCCGCGGCCGGCGCCGGCGCCGGCGGGGCCCGCCGGGGTCCCGCAGGACGGGGTGGTCCGGGTGAGCCGCACCAAGGCCGGCCGCAAGGGCAGGACGGTCACCCTGGTCACCGGGATCCCCGCGGCGGACCTGGATGCGGTCGGGAAGGAGCTCAAGCGGGTCTGCGGCTCCGGTGGCGCGGTCAAGGACGGGGTCGTCGAGGTCCAGGGCGACCACCGCGAGCGGGTGATCGCCCACCTGCAGGGCCGCTACCGGGTCAAGGCCGCGGGGGGGTAGGGGGCCCGGTCGTGCGGCGGATGACCAGCCCGGTCGGGAGCGCCGGTGCGGGCGGGGGCTCCTGGCCCTCGACCAGCGCGGCCAGGATGCCGCCGGCGAGCTCGCCCATGGGGCGGTAGGGCACGAACACCGTGGTGAGCCCGGCGGCGTCCGCGCCCGGCAGGTCGTCCACGCCGGCCACCGACAGATCGCCCGGCACCCCGAGGCCGGCCCGCTCGGCCGCCTCCAGCGCCCCCAGCGCGAGGCCGTCGGTGAGCGCCAGGACCGCGGTGGGACGGGGCCGGCGCCCGAGGGCCGCCCCGGCCGCGAGCACCCCGTGCGGATGCCGCGCCCCCGGCGCCATCACCACGTGCAGCGGGCCCGCTCCGGCCCAGCCGGCCCGGGCGCCCTCGAGCCGGGCGCCCGCCTGCGCCCAGGTCAGGACCGCCAGGTCGCGGTGGCCCAGGTCGCGCAGGTGGCGGGCGGCCGCGGCCGCCCCGGCGGCGACGTCGGCCCGGACCTCGGAGCCGGCGAGGGAGGGGGCGGCGGGGTCCACCACCACCAGCGCCCCGGCGCCGGGCGCCTCGCCGGCGCGGAAGAGCACGGTCCCGTCCACGGCCGGGCCGGGGTGGGCGGTGAGCGTGAGCGCGACCCCGGCCCGGTCGCAGGCGCCGGCGAGGCCCCGGGCCACCAGGGCCGCCGCGGGGTCGGCGAGGAGGGCCTCGATGGACCCCGGGCCGCGGAGCGCCACCGCCCCGCGCCGGCCGAGGCGGAGCGCCCGCGCGGCGGGGTCCGGCCCGCGGTAGCCCATCGCGGCGGCGGTGGCGAGGACCCGCTCGCGGGTGGCCGTCGCGACCCGGTCCGGCCGGTTGAACGCATACGAGACGACGGCCACCGACACGCCGGCCGCCTGGGCGACGTCGCGGGCGGTGGGGCCGCGCCCGGGGCCGGGCCGGGCGTCGGGCTGCTTGCGGGACGTCATGTGAAACGTTTAGCATGACGGCACCCGCCCAGTCCCGGAGAGGAGATGCCCGTGGCCGATCTCGTGCCCCCGCAGATGGTCGTCAACAGCAGGATGCTCTACTTCGGCTGGATCCCGGCCGACCCCGGCGCGATCGCCGCGCGGCTCGACCCCCGCCTCAGGGCGGCCGAGAACCAGGCCGCGTTCATGAACCAGTACGTGGTCGACTCCGAGGACCAGACCTCCGGCTTCGGGCAGTACTCGCTGACCTACATCGGCCCCGACCTCGACCGGTTCGCCCCCGACGGGGCCACCCCGTCGCGGTGGTGGACGGACTACTTCAACTCGAGCCCGGGCATGATCGACTACGTCTCCGCGCGCGGCGTGCCCGCGACCCCGGGGCGCACGACCATCGAGATCGACGGCGACCGCCTGGTGGCGACGACCGAGTCGGACGGGACGCCGGTCATCCGCACGACCGCCCGGGTGGGGTCGGGGAGCGCCGGCGTGGCCCGCGGCCAGCTCTCCTACATCACCGACATCGGCGGGAAGCTCATCGACGGCATCTACCCGTACGTCGCCCAGCTCGCCGACCCGTTCGAGATCCTGTCGCTCGAGTTCCTCGAGCCGTCCCACCCGGTCTACGCCCTGCGGCCCGCCGACCCCCTCCAGGTCGTCTGGGGCTTCTACTCGCCCGCCGCGAGCTTCTGCTACCCGGGTGGGGAGACCGTCCTCGACCTGTAGGGCGCGGCCGAGTCGGTCCGGGAGGCCGTGTCCCGCTGATCAGGGCGCGGCCGAGTCGGTCCGGGAGGCCGTGTCCCGCTGATCAGGGCGCGGCCGAGTCGGTCCGGGAGGCCGTGTCCCGTTCGTGGGGGGCGCGGCCTACCGGCCGCGGTTGCGGCGGCGGGCCTCGCGGGCGCCACGGCGCTTGCGGGCCCGCTCCCGGGACACCGCCCCCCTCGCGCGGGCGGCGCCGGCCTCGTGGCTCGGCGGCCGGCCGTCCAGCGGCAGCCGCCGCCGGCGCTCCGCCTCGGGGAGGGCGTTCCACGCCTCGACCCACGCCTGCACCGCGGCCGGGTCGTTGGGGTCGACCCCGTCGGCCAGCATCATCTCCATGAGGCGCGCGGCCGGGCCGCGGCTCGCCGGGTCGGTCGCGGCCTCGGCGAAGCGGGGCCCGACCTCCCGGGCCCGGCGGGCCGACTCGGCGGCGAGCGCGGCGTCGGCGCGGCCGGTGGTGGCGAGCCACTCGAGCACCACCGCGACGGCCTCGGGCACCAGGGGGACGTCGGGCGGGTCGATGAGCAGGCGCCGCGGGGCGGTGCCGAGCAGGAAGTCCTCGACCGCGTCCGGGTCCCAGTCGCCGGGGGGCGCGCCCACGGCCGCCCGGGCCTGGAACATCGCCTCGCCCATCCAGGCCGCGAGGGCCACCAGGTCGTCCTCCACCGGCGCCGCGCCGAGCCAGGTCTCCAGGTCGGCCGCCAGGGCGTCGGCCTCGGCCTCGAGCGCGGCGTCCCGGCCCCCGCCGTCCTCGGCGTCCGGGTCGAGGGCGTCGATGTCCACCGGGGGCAGCGCCATGACGTCGGCGAGCAGCTCCTCGCCCTCGGGGATCCCGAGCGCACGCACCAGGAGCGGCAGGCGCGCGTAGGCGTCGGCCTCGGGGCCGAACCCGGCGGCCAGGTTGCCCCGCAGGGCCTCGCTGACCAGATGGGCGGCCTCCCGGGGGGCGATCGGGGTGAGCCCGGCCCCGGCATCGCCCGGGGGCTCGGGCTCGCCCATGACCACGCCGCCCAGCGCGCGCCCCCCGCCCCCGGCGGGCTCGGTCATGGCGGCGATCACCTGGCGGTCCGGGCGGCCGGGCCGCGCGCACGCGCAGATGACCGCCTCGTGACCGTGGTGGGCCTGGTAGCGCCAGGCCTCGGCCACGCTCAGGCCCCCCACGCGGCGTGAGCGGCTCGCCGGCCTCGGCCCGGCGGCGCGCCGCGGCGCAGGCCAGCCGTGCGAGCGGCGGCGGCGCCGCGACCGCCGCGGCGGCCAGGAGCGCCCGCGACCCCGGCTGGGCCTCGGCCAGCGCGACCGCCGCCTCGACCACGCCCACCGGGACCGTGGCGACCATGAGCGCCGGCACGAGGTCGGCGCCGATCAGCTCGAGCTCGTGCGCGTGGCGGGCCGCGCGGGCCGCCTCGACCGCGCCGACCACGACCGGCGCGAGGCCCTGGATGAGCTCGTCGGGGGAGGGGAGGCTCATCGGGCGCTCACCGCCAGGTCGCGGCCGAAGGCGCGCTGGAAGACCTCACGCTCCTGCTCGGCCGACCACAGGGCGACCCCGGGATCGCCCTCGACGGTGACCTTGAGCTCCACCCGCCCGTTGGCCGCGGCGCACTCGACGCCGCGCACCAGCTCGGCGCGGCCGCGCTCGAGCTGCTCGGCGGTGCGCAGGCAGGCGGCCAGGCGCAGCAGCCGCTCATCGTCCCCCGGCTTGAGCAGCGGGGCGAGGTCGCCCGGGCCGGCGATGGCCTTGCGGTGGGCGCGGACCAGCATGGCGATCATGGCCAGCTCGCGGTGGCGGAAGCCGGGGAGGCCGGCGTTCAGGACCAGGTAGTGGGAGTGCTTGTGGTGGTCGTTGTAGTCCACCAGCACCCCGACGTCGTGGAGCATCGCCGCCGCCCACAGCCACTCCCGCTCGCGCGGGTCGGCGCCGTGCAGCCCGAGGGCGGCCAGTCCGTCGAACATCTGCAGGGCCAGCCGCGCCACCTGGTCGCAGTGGGTCGGGTCGTGTCCGTAGATGCGGGCGGTGTTCAGCACGTGGTCGCGGCGCACGTCGGCGAGCAGGGGCGGGTCGGCGCCCGCGATGAACCGCTCGTAGAAGGCCCCCCAGCGCAGGCCCTGGGCGCAGACCTCCAGCCGGTCCACCCCGGCGGCGTCCATGACCCCGCCGATCACCACCGCGGCGGCGAGCATGATGTCCGCGCGGTCGGTCTTGAGCCCGGGGATGCGGTTCCGCTCGGCCACCGGCACCGGGATCATGCGCTCGACGGCCTCGCTCACCGCCTCGCGCGTGAGCATGAAGCCGTGCACCTCGCCGAGCGGGTAGCCGACGGCCTTCTGGACCATCGCCGCCAGCGTCCGGACGCTGCCGCCCATCCCCACCAGGCGGCCGGCGCCGCCGATCCAGTCGTGGCGGCCGAGGCGCTCGGCCACGTGCCGTCGCAGCGCCTTGACCTGGGGGCGGGTCGTGCGCGCGCCGGGCAGGTACGCCTCGGTCATGCGGACCGCCCCGAGCGCCTCGGAGGCCGAGCGCACCAGCTCGCGCCCGCGGACCTGGCCCACCTGGACCGAGCCCCCGCCGATCTCCATGGTCAGCCCGTCGGCCAGGGTCGTCGAGTTGACGGCGCCGAGGTAGGCGTAGCGGGCCTCCTCCTCGCCGGAGATGACCCGCACCGGGAGGCCGTCGGGCCCGGAGAGCGCGGCGAGGGCCTCGCCGCGGTTGCCCGCCTCGCGCACCGCGGAGGTGGCGAGGGCGATGACCTCGTCGATGCGGGCCTCGCGGCAGTAGGCGGCGAACAGGCGCGCGGTGCGCCAGGCCCGCCCGATCGCCGCGTCGGACAGCCGCCCGGAGGATGCCTCGCCGGCGGTCAGCCGCACCGGCTCGCGGATCTCGTCGGTGAGGCGGAAGGGCCCCTCCCCGGGGTGGTACTGGAAGACCACCAGGCGGAAGGTGTTGGACCCCAGGTCCACCACGGCCAGCCGCCGGGCGTCGGCGAGGCCGGTGAACGGCCGCGATACCCTAGTGCCCATGTCCCCGGGCTCCCTCCGACCGCCGTCCGTCGCCGAGTCGGGCGACGTGCTCGCCCCGGTCTCGCCCACGCCCTCGCGCTGGCCGACCGCGTTCGACGAGCCGCCGACCGTGGAGCGCGCCTGGGTGGATCTGGTGGCCCGGCGGCCCGAGGGCGAGCGGCCCGGCCTCCTGCGGGCGCTGGAGTTCGCCCGGGAGCGCCACGGCGAGCAGCACCGCCGTGGCAGCGCGACCCCCTACTGGGTCCACCCGGTCCGCGTGGCGATCGAGCTGGTGCGCTGGGGCGAGGATCCCCCGCCGGCGCTCCAGGCCGCCCTGCTGCACGACGTGGTCGAGGACACCGACACCACGGTGGCCGAGGTCCGCGACGCCTTCGGCGACGAGGTGGCCGCCCTCGTCGACTGGCTCACCGCCCCGCCGGGCGGCCGTCAGGGCGAGGTGCGGGCCTACTACGAGCGGCTGCGCCGCTCGGCCCCGCCGGGGGCGCAGGTGCTCAAGCTGGCCGACCGGGTCGACAACCTGCGCTCCATCCAGGCGCTGGTCATGCGCACGGGCAACCGCCACCGGCTCTGGGCCGGGGCGTACCTGGAGCGGACCCGCTGGCAGGTGCTCCCGCTGGCGGCCGAGGCCCCCTCGGTGGCGCGGGTGGCGCTGGTCACCGCCATGGCCGACCTGGCCCCGCTGGTGGCGGCCGGCACCTTCACCGAGCCATAACGGAGCGGACACCGGATCGCCACCCACGCTGACTTGGATGCCCTCCACAGAGAGCGAACGACCGCTTCCGAGGAGTCCGAGATGACGAGCGTCCCCACCGCCCACGCCCCCCTCACCGAGATCGAGCTGGCCCGCATCGAGGCCCTGCTGGACCGCCTCGACCCCCGCATCGGCGAGACCTGCACCGTGCCCGGTTGCGTGCACGTCGCTGGTGCCTGCGCCGGCCACCAGGAGCGCGACCCGGTCTCCCTGGCGGCCTGACCGAGGACGGGCGCGCCGGCGGCTGGTCGGTGCGTCCCGCACGAGCCTGAGCGTAGACCACGGCCCCTCACGGGGCCGTGGCGGTTTTTCAGGCGGCCAGCCGGGCCCGGGTGCCGTCGGCCACCTCGACCGGGCGCAGCCGCGAGGGCGCGTCGGCCAGGGTCCCGAGCAGGGCGAGGGCCAGGCGGGTCGCGCTGGCCGCCTGACCGGCGGGCCGGAGCTCCTCGTCCCCGTCGTCCGGGCGCCAGGCCGCGCCGTCCCACCCGTGGACGGGCCCGGCCGATCGGGCCAGGCGCCCCTCGGCCCGCAGCCACAGCGCCGCGGCCCAGGCGCGCGGGCTGCGCCGGCCGGGCCAGGCCGGCGGGGGCTGGTCGAACAGCCCGGCCACCTCGGCCTCCCACGCGGTGAGGCTGGGCCGGTCGCGGACCACGAGCACGGTCATCAGGCGGTGGGGCGGGCCGGCGGGCAGCGCCGCCGGGGCGGCCACGTAGCCCGAGTCGGTCTCCTCGGCCGGCACGAAGCAGATCGCGGGCGGGAGCTCGGCGTCGATCAGGTCCGGGTCGGTCTCCATCCGCTCCGCCGCCCCGGCCCAGGCGCCCTCCAGCAGGGCGCGGTCCACCAGCACGGTCTCGGCCTGGCACCACCAGCCGAGCAGGATGCTCTCGGCCGCGGCGAGCGCGTGGGGCTCGCGCGCCGAGCCCGCCCCCCAGGAGGGCTCCACGCACGCGGCGGACAGCTGCACCCGGAGGCGCTCCGGCCAGTGGTCGGCGAGCAACGCCCGCCGGGGCGGCCCGGGGAGCGCGACCAGCCAGGCCAGGCCGTCGCGCGTCACCTCCGGCCGCCCCGTCCAGGCGACGGGGGCGCCCCCGAGCACCGAGAGGGCGGGGTCGAGGTCGTGGGCCAGCGGCTCGCTCATCTGCCACCTCCCGTCCGGCGTGGGTGATGGCGCGGCATGATACGCAGCCCCGCGGCGTCGGCAAGCGCGGCGGCCCGCGTGCGCCCGGCCCGGCTCAGGACGGGTAGCTGGCCCCGCGCGGGATCATCCGGTTGAGGAAGTAGCCGTCGGCCGGGTCCGGGCTGCAGTGCAGCACGACCTCGACGCGCACCGTGTGCAGGTTCCAGTTGGTGATCTCGCGGAAGCCGTCGCCGGTGCGGGTGAGCCCGCCGGAGAAGAACCGCAGCTCGTTCCCCGGGGTGGGGTCCTGCAGGTGGTAGGCGGTCCACATGTTGGCGTGCACGTTCCCGGGGCTGGCCGGGGCCGGGGCGGTGGTGCGCACCTCGACGCCGCGCGGCACGCCGGCGGTGTATGCGTCGTGGGTCAGATAGGGGGCGCTCGCCGGGCACTGGGCCGCCGGCGGGATCGCGGTGTGGAGGGCGGGCATGTCGAAGGCGGCCACCGGCACGGTGACCTCGGCGGCCAGGGCGGGGGCGCCGGCCAGGCCGGCGGCGAGGACCGGGGCGATGAGGGCGGCGCGGAGCGCGCGGCGGGCGGCGGGGCGGGAGGAGGTCATCGGGTGCTCCAGTCCGGGTCGGGTGGGCGGTGCATCACCATCCTCACCCGGGGCCCCGCCCCGGCCGATGGTCGCTCCCCCCCGGCGCCGGTGGTGCCCGCACCACACCGGTCGCCGCGGTGGGTCAGCCGATCGGGATCTCGGCCAGGAAGGGGGCGCTCGGCGTGGGGGCGAGCGACAGGCGCCCCTCGGCCAGGGCGACCAGGGCCTCGCCGACCAGCGCGTGCCGCCAGCCGCGCCCCAGCGGATGGTCCGGGGCCCCGCCGTCGATGGCCGCCGCCAGGTACCCCTCCACCTCGTCCCGGGTGGCGACCAGGCTGGGGGCCAGGTCGATCGCGCCGGCGCGGGCGGCCACGAGCACCTGCCCGAGCGGCCCGAGCACCTCCATGCGCGCCTGGACCGCCGGCGGGGGCGGCGGGGGCATGGCGATGGGCGGGTCGCCGGCCCCGTCGCGGACCGCGGCGAGCAGGCCCTGGAGGTCCTCGGCGCGCATCCGCTCCGGGATGCCCCGCTCGGCCAGCAGGGCCTGGACCGTCGCCGGGCGCCGCCTGGCCACCTCGACGAGCGTGCGGTCGGGCACCACCCACTGGGTCGGCCGGTCGCGCCGGCGGGCCTCGCGCTCGCGCCAGGCCGCCGCGCGGGCGAGCACGGCCCGGTCGGCGGGCGACAGGCGCCCCTGCCCCTTGACCCGGCGCCAGGACTCGCCCGGCTCGGGCGCGAGCCGCGCGCCGGGCCCGAAGCGGCGCTCGTGCTCCTCGGCCACCCACTCCAGCCGCCCCCGCGTGCTGGCCCGCTCGATCAGCGTGTCGGCGAGGCGCAGCAGATGGCTCACGTCGGCGGCCGCGTAGTCGAGCTGGGCGGCGCTCAGGGGGCGGCGGGCCCAGTCGGTGTAGCCCTCGGTCTTGGCCAGCCGCACCTTGAGCACGCGGTCGAGCAGCGTGGCCAGGCTCTGGCCGGCGCCCAGCCCGACGAAGCCCGCCGCGGTCTGGGTGTCGAAGAGGTTGGCCGGCCGGGTGCCGAACGCGAGCGCGAGCAGCGTGAGGTCGGCGCTCGGGGCGTGCATGACGACCTCGACCGCGGGATCGGCCACCAGCTCGGCCAGGGCGTCGAGCGGCGCGCCGGCCACCGGGTCGACCAGGGCGACCTCCGGCCCGACCGCGACCTGGGCCAGGCAGGGGATGGGCGCGTAGGTCCGCTCCCACATGAACTCGAGGTCCATGGCGAGCCGCCCGGCCTCGCGGGCCCGGGCCGCGAGGGCGTCCACCTGGGCCGGCGTGGTGAGGGACGGGGAGGCGGCGGGCATGCGCGGTAACCTTACGCCGCGTGCAGGTGACGGGGCTCTCAAAGGCGTTCGGCGCCGAGACGCTGTTCGAGGGCCTCGGCTTCCGGGTGGGGCCGGGGGACCGCCTGGCCGTGGTGGGCCGGAACGGCGCCGGCAAGACCACGCTCCTGCGCATCCTGGCCGGGCAGATGGAGCCCGACGCCGGGAGCGTGAGCCTGGTGCGCGGCGAGCGGGTGGCGCTGCACGACCAGCGCCCGCCCCTCGGCCGGGACATGACCGTGGGCGAGTACGTGGGCGAGGGGCTCGCCGACGTGCAGGCGGCCGAGCGCCGGGTGGCCGACCTGGAGGCCCGGATGGCCGCCGGCGACCACGGCGAGGCGATCCTGGCCGAGTACGCCCGGGCGGGCGAGGAGTTCGAGCGCCTCGGCGGGTACGCGTGGCGGAGCTGGATGGAGCGGGTGCTCCGGGGCCTCGGGATCGGTGAGGGCGAGCTCGCCCGGCCGCTCGGGAGCTTCTCCGGCGGTGAGCTCACCCGCGCCTCGCTCGCCCGCGCGCTGGTCAGCCGCCCGGGCGTGCTCCTGCTGGACGAGCCCACCAACCACCTGGACCTCACGGCGATGGAGTGGCTCGAGAAGGCCCTCCAGGACCTCGCGGCGGCGGTGGTGCTGGTCTCCCACGACCGCTGGTTCCTCGAGTCGGTCTGCACCGGGGTGCTGGAGATCGAGGCCGGCCGGGCCCGCGTGTGGCCGATGGGGTACTCCGCCTTCCGGCGCGAGAAGGCGCAGGCCCTGGCCCGGCAGGCCGAGCTCGCCGAGCGTCAGGCCGAGGAGATCGCGCGCCTGGAGCGCTTCGTGACCCGCTTCCGGGCCGGCACCCGCAGCCGCCAGGCCAAGTCCCGGCAGCGGCAGATCGACCGCATCGAGCGGGTCGAGGCGCCCACGCGGCAGCGGAGCCTCGCGTTCGGCTTCCCCAAGAGCGAGCGCCCCGGACGCCTGGTGGTCGAGGCCGACGGCCTCGATGTGATGGCCGGCGACCGGCTGCTCGTGCAGGGGGCGGGCTTCGCGGTGGAGCGCGGCTGGCGGGTGGCCGTGGTCGGGCCGAACGGGGCCGGCAAGACCACCATGGTCGAGACGCTGATCGGCCGCCGCAGCCCGGCCCGGGGCCGGACGAGCCTGGGCCACCGGGTGCAGCTCGCCTACTTCAGCCAGCACGCCCACGAGCTGGACGACCGGCGCACCCCGATCGAGACCGTCCAGCGCGGGACCGGGCTCACCCAGACGCAGGTCCGCACCCTGCTCGGGCGCTTCCTGTTCCCCGGCGCGCAGGCCGAGCGCCCGGTGGAGGGGCTGTCCGGCGGGGAGCGCCGGCGCCTGTCGCTGGTGCGGCTCATCGCCGAGGGCGGGAACCTGCTGGTGCTGGACGAGCCGACCAACCACCTGGACGTGGAGAGCCGCGAGGCGCTCGAGGACGCCCTGGAGGCCTACGACGGGACGGTGATCCTGGTCTCCCACGACCGGGCGCTGATCGACGTGGTGGCCACGCACACCCTGGCCATCGAGGACGGGCGCGCGGTGCTCCGGGCCGGCGGCTACTCGGACCTGGTGGCCGTGCGCGAGGCGGCGTCGGCGCCTGCCGCCCCCCCGGCCGGGCGGAAGGCGGCCAAGGCCCCCGCGCGCGCGCCGGCGCCGGCCCGCGCGCCCTCACCCGGCCGGCTGCAGCGCGAGGTCACCCGCCTGGAGGGGCAGATCGCCGCCGTCGAGGCCGAGCTCGTGACCGTCGAGGCGGAGCTCGCCGACCCCGAGGTCCTGGCCGACCGGGAGCGCGTGTCCGAGCGCGGGGCGCGGCACCAGGCCCTCCAGCAGGAGCTCGCCTGGCTCATGCACGAGTGGGAGACCCGCTCGGAGGCGCTGGGCGCCTGAGGATCCAGGCGCCTGCGGTTTGGAGGTTCTGGAAGGCGGGGGGGTGGCATCGGCGCCCCACCCATGCGCCAGGAGCCCCCATGATCCGCCCCGTCGCCCTCGCCCTTCCCCTGACGCCGGTCGTGGCGGGCGCCGCCGTCGCCGCGCCGACGCTCCCCCGCGTCCCCCGGGGGCTCCCGAAGCCGTTCGAGATCACCGTCGACGTCACCCTGACCCGCACCACCACCTGGGATGCCCGGCGCGGCAGCGCGGGCGACGTGTGCGGGAGCTACCGGAAGGCGTCCGGGCGGCAGGTGGTGGTGGTCGGCATGCGCTCCGCCGACGGCACCGCCAACGTGGTGCGCAGCCGGCTGAGCCGCCCCTGCCTGCTCGTGCAGGCGCGGGGGGACCGGGCCAACGTGAACGTCAACCGCACCTGGGACGTGATCCAGGCGCCCTGCACCTCACCGCCGCCCGCCCCGCCCCGGGAGGCCGACGACTGCGGCCGCCGGCGGTCGGCGACCCCGAGCGTGCGGCTCACCTGGACGACCGGCACCGACGCGGAGGTCGTCTCACCCGTCCCCGACCGGCTCCTGATCGTCGGGCTGCCCGTCCCGGCTTCTCTCGGCGCTGCGAGGTGCTCGACCGCCAGGACGGGGTGGACACGACGTTCCGAGTGCCCTTCGCGGCCGGGAGGATGCCGAAGCCCGGGAAGACCACCACCGTCACGCTGGACCGCTCGCTGCCGTGTGAGCTCGCCACCGGCACCTGCACGATCCGGGAGGAGATCCGCGTCGAGGTGCTCCGGGACCGCAGCTCCCGATGACGCGTGCGCCCGCGCCGGGCTGGCCCCAGGGACAGCGAGGCGCCGCGCAACCTCCGCCCGGCGGCCAGATGCACCGCGGCGGACGCGGGGCATGCTGGATCCCGACCAGGGAGGTGTCGGGATGCGCGAGTCACGAACGGAACCTCCGGCGGGTCGGCCCCCGATGCTGGCCGCCCCCCGGGAGAGCGTCATCGCCCGCTGCCGGGCCATCGCCACCCACGGCCGCCGCTGCCGGCACGCGCCGGTGGCCGGCAGCGAGCTCTGCGCCCGGCACCTGAGGGTGGTGATCCGGGCGGCGCAGGCCCGCTCGCGGGCCGGCTCCCCCGGCCTGGGGTGAGCCGGCCCGCGGGAACCGCCGGCGCTAGTAGCGGTAGTGGTCGGGCTTGAAGGGGCCCTCGACGCTCACGCCGATGTAGGCCGCCTGCTCCTCCGAGAGGGTGGTGAGCTTGACCCCGAGGGCGTCCAGGTGCAGCCGGGCGACCTTCTCGTCGAGGTGCTTCGGCAGCACGTAGACCTGCCGCTCGTACTCGTCGTTCTTGGTGAACAGCTCGATCTGGGCGATCACCTGGTTGCTGAACGAGTTGCTCATCACGAACGACGGATGGCCGGTGGCGTTGCCCAGGTTCAGCAGCCGGCCCTCGGACAGCACGATGATCGCGTGGCCGTCCGGGAAGACCCACTCGTCGACCTGGGGCTTGATGTTGACCTTCTCGATCCCGGGCAGCCCGGCGAGGCCGGCCATGTCGATCTCGTTGTCGAAGTGGCCGATGTTCCCGACGATCGCCTGGTGCTTCATCCGGGCCATGTCGGCCGCGGTGATGATGTCGGTGTTGCCGGTGGCGGTGATGAAGATGTCCGCGGTCTCGACGACCTCGTCCAGGGTCGTCACCTGGTAGCCCTGCATCGCCGCCTGCAGCGCGCAGATGGGGTCGACCTCGGTGACCACGACCCGCGCGCCCTGGGCGCGCAGGGACTCCGCGCAGCCCTTGCCGACGTCGCCGAAGCCGCAGACCACCGCGACCTTGCCGCCGATCATCACGTCGGTGGCGCGGTTGATGCCGTCGATCAGCGAGTGGCGGCACCCGTAGAGGTTGTCGAACTTCGACTTGGTGACCGAGTCGTTCACGTTGATCGCCGGGAAGAGCAGCTCCCCGATCTCGGCGAGCTGGTACAGCCGGTGGACGCCCGTGGTGGTCTCCTCGGTGACGCCCTTGATGCCGGCGGCGATGCGCGTCCAGCGCTCGGGGTCCTCGCGCAGGGAGCGCCGGAGCACGTCCAGCACCACGCGGAACTCCTCGCTGCCCGCGGTCGCGGCGTCCGGCACCTGGCCGGCCTTCTCGAACTCGACGCCCTTGTGGACCAGGAGCGTGGCGTCGCCGCCGTCGTCCAGGATCATGTTGGGCCCGCCGCCGTCCGGCCAGCGGAGGACCTGCTCGGTGCACCACCAGTACTCCTCGAGGGTCTCGCCCTTCCAGGCGTAGACCGGCACGCCGCGGGGCTCCTCGGGGGTGCCGTAGGGGCCCACCGCGATGGCCGCGGCGGCGTGGTCCTGGGTGGAGAAGATGTTGCACGACGCCCAGCGCACCTCGGCGCCCAGCGCGACCAGCGTCTCGATGAGCACGGCGGTCTGCACGGTCATGTGCAGCGACCCGGTGATGCGGGCGCCCTTGAGCGGCTGGCGGTCGGCGTACTCGGCCCGGATCGCCATGAGGCCGGGCATCTCGTGCTCGGCCAGGCGGATCTCCTTGCGGCCGAAGTCGGCCAGGGCGAGGTCGGCGACCCGGAAGTCGGTCGCGGCCAGCGGGGCGGCTGTGGTCATGCGGTCTCCGTCGTCGCTTCAGGGGGGCCCGGGTGGAACGGGCGGCGGGCACAGGCCACCGCCCGGCGGCGGCGGCCCGGTCACGCGCGAGTGTAGACCAGCCCCCGGGGGCGGCGGCGGCTCATCCCCCCGGGTCGCGGTCGCCCCACTAGCCTCCACGCATGGAGCGGGTGCATCCCGGCACCGGCGTGGCGGTGTCCCTCGTCCAGGGCGACATCACCGCCCAGGCGGCCGACGCCATCGTGAACGCCGCCAACCGCGACCTGGCGCCCGGGGGCGGGGTCGACGGGGCCATCCGCCGGGCCGGCGGGCCCGGGATCACCGCCCAGACGGTGCGGATCGGCGGCTGCCCGACCGGCGGCGCCTGCGCCACCGGGGCCGGCGACCTGGCCGCCCGGCACGTCATCCACGCGGTCGGGCCGGTGTGGCTCGGCGGCGGGGCGGGGGAGCCGGACCTCCTGGCGTCCTGCCACCGCGCCGCCGTGGGCCTGGCCGGCGAGCTCGGGTGCCGCAGCGTCGCGCTGCCGGCGATCTCCACCGGGATCTTCGGCTTCCCGGTCGAGCGGGCCGCGCCCATCGCCATCGCCGCCGCGAGCGAGGCGGCCGGGCCGGCCGGCGTGGAGGAGGTCCGCTTCGTGCTGTGGGCCCGCGAGGACCTGGACGCGTTCGCCCAGGCCCTCGCGATGGCGTGGTAGGGGCGCTACCTCCGGACCAGGCCCCGCTGCTGCAGGAACTCCCGGGCCACGTCCTCGGCGTCCTCGTTGTTGAGGTCCACCTCGGCGTTCAGCCGGCTCATGGTGGTCGAGTCGAGGAGGCGGCTCACCCGGTTCATGGTGGTGATGAACTCGGCGCGGTCACCGCCCAGGGAGTTCAGCCAGCGGGTGTTGACCACCGGCACGTTCTGGAACGGGGTGCCCTGGAAGATCCGCTTGTCGTCGCGCAGGACCACCAGGCGCAGCTTCGCGATCTGCGGGTCGGTGCCGAAGGCGTAGACGCACTGCGCCTGGCCGTCCTCGATCGGCTTGTAGCGCTGGTTGATGGCGACCTGGATGACGTCCTTGAAGTTGACGCCGTAGGAGCGCTGCAGCACCGGCAGGCCGTCGGCGCGGGTCAGGTGCTCCGGGTTGGCCGAGTAGGTGATGTTGCGCGAGGCACGGCCCAGGCTGGAGAGCGTGGTGAGTTTGTAGCGGTTCACCGCCGCGCGGGTGCAGGCCACACGGTTGTCGTTGTTGTACGGGGACTGGTTCAGCACCGTCAGGCCGCGCGCGGCGTAGCCCCGCCTCACCGCCGGGTAGACGGCGTTCGGGTTGCGCAGGGCCGAGCGCTTGAGGATGGTCAGGAACGCGGTGCCGGTGTACTCGGGGTACACGTCGATGTCGCCGCGGCGGACGGCCTGGTCGGCGATCTGCGAGGTGCCGAGGCTGCGCACGGTCACGTCGAAGCCGCGGGCCTCGAGGGCCTGCGCGTAGAGCTGGGTGACGATCTGGCTCTCGGTGAAGCCCTTGTCGGCGATCGTCACGTCGGCGGTCGCCGCGTTTCCGATGGCGACGGTTCCAAGCATCAGCACGGCACCGGCGGAGCCGGCGACGATGGCCCGAAGGCGGAAGGTCATGCGGTTCCTCTCTGGGTCGCGAGGCCGCGCGTGATGCGCAGGCCCCTTGGGGTCGCGAGGCGCTCGGCGCCCGCGAAGACGAGCTCGGCCAGCACCGCGAGGATCGCCACCGGGATCGCCCCGGCGAGGATCACCTCGGTCTGGTTGTTGCCGAGGCCGGCCAGCACGAGGACGCCGAGGCCTCCGGCGCCCACCAGCCCGGCCAGCGTGGCCGTGGCCACGATCTCCACCGCCGACGTGCGCACGCCGGCGACGATGAGGGGGAGGGCGAGCGGGAGCTCCACCCGGGTGAGCACCTGTCGGCGCGAGAGTCCCATGCCGCGGGAAGCCTCGCGCGCGCCGGGGTCCACGTCGCGGATGCCGGTGTACGCGTTCACCAGGATGGGCGGGATCCCGAGCAGGAACAGGCCGATGGCCGCCGGCCAGAACCCCAGCGGGAAGAACACGACGATGATCCCGATGATCGCCAGGGTCGGCACCATCCGGCCCAGGTTGCCGATCGTCACGACCACCACCGCGGCCCCGCGGCCCACCTTGGCCGCGGTGATGCCGAGCACCACCCCGGCCACCGTGGCCAGCGCCAGCGCGGTGAGCGACAGGCGGATGTGCTCCACCGTGCGGCCCCACCCGTCGTTCAGGGGGTCGGTGTAGGCCTGCCAGGTCTCCTGGAGCAGGCTCACGCGCGCCGCCCGGCCCGGGCCCAGGGCTTGAGCAGGCGCTCCAGCCCGAGCAGCAGCAGGTCGATCAGGAGCGCCATCACGAAGGCGATGACCGCGCCGGCGAGCACCGCGGTGAGGAACGGGCTCGAGCGGTTGATTCCGTCGTTGTAGATGAGCTCGCCGAGGCCGCCCGCCCCCACGAAGACCCCGATGGTGGCGATGCCCACCGCGCTCACCGCCGCCACCCGCATCCCGGCGACGATCGAGGGCAGGGCGAGCGGGAGCTCCACCTTGAAGAGCACCTGCCGGCGGGTGAGCCCCATCCCGGTGGCGGCCTCGTGCACGGCGCGGGGGACCGAGCGCAGGCCGACCACGGTGTTGCGGATGAGCACCAGCATCGAGTAGGCCACCAGCCCGATGAGCACCGGCATGTCGCCGATGCCGAGCACGGGCACGAGGATCGCGAAGAGCGCCAGGCTCGGGATCGTGTAGAGCAGGTCGGAGGTGACCAGGGCGCCGGCGTAGGCGACCCGGCTGCGGCGGACCGCGACGGCGATCGGGATGGCGATGACCACCGCCACGCCGACCGCGATCGCGACGATCCGCAGGTGCTGCAGGGTGTAGGTCTGGATGTCGTCCTGGTTGCGCTGCAGCCAGTCCCAGTCGATCTCGTTGCCCCGGGCCATCTCAGGCGACCTCGGCCGGCCGCCGGATGGCCCGGCCGATCTCGTCCAGCCCGACCAGCCCGGTCACGCGCCCCTCGCCGTCGACCACCGTGCCGTAGGCGGCCCCGCTCTCGAGGATGGCCGAGAGGGCGTCGCGCAGGGTGGTGATGCGGTCGAGCACCGGGTCGGCCTGTCCCGCGTCGGCGGGCACCCGCACCTGGCCCTCCAGCCGCGCCACCGGGATCCAGGCCGCCGGCCGGCCGCCCGGGTCGACGACGAGCACGGTCCCGCCGAGCGGCTCGAGCTCGCCGGACTCGAGGCGGGCGCGCACCGCGGCCACCTCATCCCCGGCCCGCACGAGTGGCGCGGGGAGCAGGTCGAGGTCCTCCAGGCGGGTGAGCGAGAGCGACTTGAGGGCCCGGTCGGCCCCCACGAAGTCGGCCACGAAGTCGTCGGCCGGCCGCGCCAGGAGCTCGGCCGGCGGGGCGTACTGCACGATCCGCCCCTCGCGCATGACCGCGACGCGGTCGCCCATCTTGACCGCCTCGTCGATGTCGTGGCTCACGAACACCACGGTCTTGGGCACCGCCCGGTGCAGGCGCAGGAAGTCGTTCTGCAGGCGCTCCCGGGTGATCGGGTCGACGGCCGAGAACGGCTCGTCCATGAGCATGAGCGGGGGGTCGCCGGCCAGGGCGCGGGCGAGGCCCACCCGCTGCTGCTGCCCGCCGGAGAGCTCCGCCGGGTAGCGCGGCCCGTACTCGTCCGGGTCGAGCCCGATCAGGTCGAGCAGCTCGCGGGTGCGCGCCCGGGTGCGCTCGCGGTCCCAGCCCAGGAGCCTGGGCACGGTGGCCACGTTCGCCGCGACGGTGAGGTGGGGCATGAGCCCGACCTGCTGGATCACGTACCCGATCCGCCGGCGGAGCTGATGCGGCGAGAAGTCCCGGACGCTGCGGCCGTCGAGGCGGATGTCGCCGGAGGTCGGCTCGATGAGCCGGTTGATCATCCGCATGGCCGTCGTCTTGCCGCACCCGGAGGGGCCGATCAGCACGCAGACCTCGCCGGCGGGGACCGTCAGCGAGATGCCGTCGACGGCGGCGCGGCCGTGCGCGGAGAAGCGCTTGGTCAGGTCGCTGAGCTCGAGGACGCCGGCGGCGACCTCGGCGGGCCCGCGCCCCGGGGGCGCTGGGTCGAGGGCCGCCATGGTCCGGTCACGCTAGCGGATGCCGCCGCCGGTCCACCCGCGGCATGGTCGTGCGGTCACCCCGGGCGGGCCGTCTCGGGCCGGAGCGCCAGCCCGAGGGCCGCCGCCAGCACGCCGGCCGCGGCGAGGGCGCCGCCGATCAGCCCGAGCACCGGGCCGGCCAGCAGGTCGATCTCCGCGGAGGACAGCAGCGTCACGATCCCGAGCGCGGTGCCGAGGAGCGCGCCCGCGAGCACCAGCGCGGGGACGATGCCCGGCCCCGGGCGGGCCCGCACCACGACCAGGATGAGCGTGGTCATCGTCGCGAGCGCGCAGAGCACCCCCAGGCCGAGGAGCGCCCGGCCGACCGGCAGGTCGCCGGTGAGCCCCGCGTAGGTCTGGTCCACGATGTCGACGCGGGCCACGTCGAGCACCCCCGCGATCGCGGCCAGGATGGCCGCGCCGTCGGCCACGGCGAGGCCGGGCAGCATCCGCACCACCGGGCGGCGGGCGGGCGCGCGCTCGCGGCCGGCGGCGACCAGGCCCATCACGCCGCCGGCGGCGGCCAGGGCGGCGGAGCCCAGGAGCACCCACACGGCGATCTTCAGGTCGTCGAACTCGCCCACGACCACGACGATCGCGGGCCCGGCGATGGCCGCCCCGGCCAGGGCGAGCACCCCGGCCTCCACGTCGCGCAGGCGCACGGGGGCGTCGGTGAGCACCGCGACCAGCAGACCGAGCGCGAAGGCGAGCGCGATGCCCGGCACCATGATGGCCTGGGCGCGGATGTCGGCCTCGTCGGCCGCCCACAGGCTGGTCTCCAGCACGAAGTCCAGGAACACCGCGGCCAGCCCGCCCGCCGCGCCGAGCACCCCGAGCAGGCTCGCGACGATCCAGAGCGCCCGCGATCCGCCCGGGGGGGCCGGCGCGCCGGCGGGGGCGGGCGCCGGGGCCGGTGGGGGCGCCGGGGCCGGTGGGGGGGCCGGGGCCGGTGGGGGCGCCGGGGCCTCCCCGGCCATCGTCCGCGCCGGCTCGGGCGGCACCTCGCCGGCGAGGGTCGCCGCCTCGGGCGCCCACAGCACCTCCAGCTCGGTGCCGCCCACCCCGACGCGGTCGCCCACGGTCAGGGGGGTCGGGCCGGCGATGGGTGCGCCGTTCAGGCGGGTCCCGCCGGTCGAGCCGAGGTCCTCGACCGTCAGCCGGCCGTCGGCCACCCGCAGGACCGCGTGGCGGCGCGAGACCCGTGGGTCGTCCAGGCGCACGTCGCTCTCGGCCGTCCGGCCGATGAGCGCCTCCTGGTCCATCGCGAAGCGCCGGCCCGCGCCGTCGCCCTCGACGATCTCGACCACCTCGACCGCCACGGCCACTCCCCGGATCGGCAGACCGACAGGACGCCCGGGAGCCTACCCCCGCCCGCGCCCGAGGTCGGCGCGGGCGGGGGGCGCCGCCTACTCGGTGGAGATGTTCGGGTCGGCCTGCTGGGTCACCGGGACCACCGCCAGGAAGTGCTCGGCGGGATCCTCGATGAGGGGGTCCACCCGGGCGGCCGCCTCGTCCTGGCCCGAGTCGGCCAGCGCGCGGCGGTAGGCCGTGAGCAGCTCACCGACCGTCGCCTCGTGCTGCTCGTCGAGCGCCACCAGGCTGACCTTGGCGGCCTTGGACAGGCGCCGGCGCACGGCCGCCTCGTCGAGCCCCCACTCGGGGTTCTGGCGCACGTAGACGATGCCCCCGGTCATGCCGGAGCAGAGCCACGGCCCCGGGTCGCCCAGCACGACCACCCGTCCGCCGGTCATGTACTCGAACGCGAAGCCCTTGCAGTTGGACCGCGCCCCGATGGTCCCGAGGCGGTCGTCGATCGGGCCGTCGGGCTCGCCGCCCAGGACCATGTCGGCCCCGGACAGGCGGATGCCCGCCCGGGCGTCGGCGTCGCCCTGGATGAGGAACAGCCCGCGCTGCGCGCCGTAGGCGAAGCTCTTGCCGACGTGCCCGCCGACCCACTGGCCGCCCGCGCTGCGGGACTTGAGCACCTGGATCTCGCCGCCGAGCGCGCACTTGCCGACGCCGTCCTGCGCGCCGCCGAACACCCGCACGCGCACGCCCTCCACGGTGAACGCGGCCAGCCCGGAGCCGGCGGCCGCACCGTGGGTGAAGGCCAGGTCGACCAGGTGGCCGTTGCCGCCGCCGGCGGCGTGGCCGCCGTTCGGCCTGTGGCCGTTGCCGTTGCCGTTGGCCACCCGCTCGGCGAGCGCGGGGACGGTGTTGACGCCGGTGTGGGCGCGGGCGATGACCCCGGCGAGGTCGGTGCCGAGGTTGCGGTCGCGCGCGGTGGCCTCGTCCTCCTCCACCGCGAGGGCCGCGCCCGAGGAGAGCTGCTCGACGGCGGTCTCCGGGTCGCGGTGGCGCGGCGGGGGGTTGAACGGGCGGAAGTTGCGCGGGGCGCCCTCGGGCATCGCGAAGACCCGCTCCTCCACCGGGGTGAGCAGGCCCGTGAGGTCCATGCGGTCGTGGTGGGAGACCTGCACCAGCCGGTCGGCCTGGCCCACCAGCTCCTGCACCGAGGCGACGCCCATCTCGCCGGCGATCGCGCGCATGGCCTCGCCCATCTCGGTGAAGTAGCGCACGAGGCCCTCGACCGCGGGCTCGAAGATGCGGGGCACGAACCGCTTGACCCCGCGGTGGGCGGCCTCCTTCTCGTCCATCTGGGTGGCGATGCCCACGTGGCAGGTGTCGAGCTGGCAGCCGCGGCAGATCGTGCAGCCGATGGCCACCATCGAGGCGGTGCCGAAGCCGAGGCGGTTGGCGCCGAGGCAGGTGAGCTTGAGCGCGTCGGCCGCGGTCCGCAGGCCCCCGTCGGCCCAGAGCTCGACCCGGTCGCGGATGCCGGCGTCGACCAGCGCGTGGTGGGCGAGCACGGTCCCGATCTCACACGGCAGCCCGGCGCGCCGGAGGGCGTGCAGGCGCGCCGCGCCGGTGCCCCCGTCGAATCCCGACATGGTGATCACGTCGGCGCCGGCCTTGGCGATCCCGACCGCGATCGTGCCGATGCCCGGCACCACCGGGACCTTGACGATCACGTTCGCGAACGGGTTGGCCGTCTTGAGCTCGTCGATGAGCTGGGCCAGGTCCTCGATCGAGTAGAGGTCGTGGTTGTTGGACGGCGAGATCAGGTCCGAGCCCACCGCCGCGTTGCGGGCGCGGGCGATGCCCTCGGTCACCTTCGAGCCCGGCAGGTGGCCGCCCTCGCCGGGCTTGGCCCCCTGGCCGATCTTGATCTCGATCCACTCGCAGGAGTTCATCAGCAGCGAGCTGACCCCGAAGCGCCCCGAGGCGATCTGCACGCCGCGGTGCTTGGGGTACTTGCCGTACATGTCGGGGATCTCCCCGCCCTCGCCGTTCATGCAGAGCATGTCGGCGCGGAAGGCGGCCTCGGCGTAGGCCCGGAAGGCCGTCTCGCCCTGGCTGCCGTAGCTCATGGAGCTGATCACGAAGGGCAGCGTGTGCTCGCCCACGGCGCTGGTGACCTCGGCCGGGGCGACCCGCTCCTCGGGCGGGGCGAGCTGGATGCCCATGGCGTGGCGCAGGGCCACCGGCTGCTCGCGCTCGAGCCGGTCGACGGTCTCGGCGTACTCGGCGTACCCGCGCTCGGAGCTGGCGACGCGCGCGAGCGCCTTCCAGACCTTCGGGTACATGCGCGGCAGCTTCACCTTGCCCGGGCTCTCCTCGCCGGCGCGGATCTGGCGGCCCTGCTCGGCCACCTCGTCCAGCAGCGCGAACGTGAGCCCGCGGTCGCCGCTCGCGCAGAAGCCGGGGATGCCGCACAGGTCGAGCACCTCGGGGGCGACCCCGATGGCCGAGACCAGGCGGCCGTAGCCGCGGATCTCGTGGATGCCCAGGGTCGAGAGGACCTTCTCCATGCCCTTCTGGAGGGCCTGGAGCAGCCGGCCGGCGGCGGCCTCGGGCTCGGGCGAGCCGTTGATGGCCTGCTCGACCATGGCGTAGGGGCAGATGGCGTCGGCGCCGAAGCCGACGGCGACCATCACGTCGTGCACGTTGCGCACGCCGGCGGCCTTGAGGACGATCGAGCACCGGCGGCGCAGGGCGGCGCCGTCGGCGCCCGGGGTGTCGCGCAGGGCCTTGTCGACCGCCGCCACGGCCAGATGCGGGTCCAGCAGCCGGTGGCGGACGGTGGCCAGGCGGTCCTCGAGCACCAGCACCTCGGCGCCCTCGCGCACCGCCTCGACCGCGGCCTCCTGCAGCCGGGCCACATGCTCGGCGGTGGTGCGGTCCACGGGGAGGTAGAGCGGCAGCCGCACGTAGCCCTTGCGCCAGGCCGACTGCATGTCCTCCATGACCGCGACGCCCTGGCCCGCGGCCACCCGGCGCAGCTCGGCCACCGACACCTGGCTGCCCGGCCGCATGGCCCCGAGCAGGATCGGCATCCTGAGCTCACACCGCAGCGGCGGGTCGGGCTCGACGCCCTCGATGGGCGGCCGGCGGCCGATGACCACGCGGGTGGAGAAGTGCTCGACCTCCCGCTCGCGGTCGATGGCCGGGTTGGTGACCACCGCGACGGTCTCCTGCAGGTAGTCCGAGAGGGGCACCGGCACGGGGGAGAGCGGGCCGAGCGGGCCGTCCCAGCCGAGCGAGCCGATGGGCTCGGCGGCGCGGTCGGCGTGGAACTGGATCTGCTGCTTGTCGCCCTCGATCCAGCCCGCGGAGGACAGCAGCAGGTCCAGGGGCACCTCGCCCGCGTCGTCGGCCTCCGGCTCCCAGCCGGTGAACACCGGCTCGAGGCCGCCGGCCAGCCGGGCGCGGGTCTCATCGTGCGGGAGCGCCCCGCGGGACTTGGCCCGGCGGTGGACCTCGGCCTGCACCTCGGGGTAGGAGAGCACCGCGGGGGCGCCGTCCTCGGCGGTGATGATCGCGACCTTCTCGCCCGGGGCGAGCGGGCGGGGGTCGGCGACGAGCTCGCCGACCGGGACGATGCCCGGCTCGGACGAGGCGACGAACATGGTGTCGGTCTCGATCCACCACAGCGGCCGGAGGCCCAGGGCGTCGACCGACACCACCATCTCGCGGCCGGCGCGGCAGGCCAGGGCCACCGGGCCCTGGGCGTAGGGCCCCCAGGCCTCCCGGTAGTGCACGTAGAGGTCCTGCAGGTGGGTCGGCAGGCGGTGCACCTCGCCGAGGATCGGCGGGAACGCGAACTCGACGGCCTCGAGCAGCGAGATGCCCTTCTCGAAGATGAGGCCCTCGAGCAGGCGGTTGAGGTCCTGGGAGTCCGAGCCGTCGCGGGTGACCGGCAGGCCGAGCTGGCGGCACTGGTCCCGCAGCTGCGCGATGGTGTTGATCTCGCCGTTGTGGCCGAGGATGGCGAACGGCTGCACCCGCGAGAAGGTCGGGTAGGTGTTGGTGGAGTAGCGGTTGTGGGCGATGACCCGCGACGAGGCGAAGGACGGGTCGGCGAGCTCCGGGTAGAAGCGCGGGAGCACGTCGGGCTGGCCCAGCACCTTGTAGACGCAGTCGTTGGCCGAGAACGACGCCACGTGGCAGGTCAGCTCGCGCTCGATGTCCACCATGGCCCGGTAGCAGGCGGTGGAGGCGCCGTTGCCCGGCTCCGCGCCGAGGGCGGCGAGCTGCCAGAAGACCGGCGGGGTCTCGGCCGCCCGGGGGCCGAGGGCGGTGCGGTCGATCTCGCCCTCCTCGCTCCACAGGACCTCGAAGCCGCGCGCGCGCACCAGCGCGAGCAGCTTGGGCAGCTCGGCGTCGGCGGCGTCGACGCTCTCGAAGAAGACGTGGGCGACCACGAAGCGCGGGTCGTAGGCGAGGCCGGGGTCGAGGCCGGCCGACTCCAGGCGCCGGCTCCACAGCGGCCGGGGCAGGTCGACCTGCAGCCCGGAGCCGTCGCCCTCGCCGTCGACGCTGCCGGCGCGGTGGACCATCATGTCGAGGCTTCGCACCGCGCGTTCGACCACCTCGTGGGAGGGGATGCCGTCCCGCGTGGCGAAGGCGGCCAGGGCGCAGGCGTCGTGCTCCTTGAGCTCCGGCAGGCCGCGCGGCGGGGTGGTGGCGAACGGCGCAGGGGTCAGCGTCATGTATGGCCTCTGTCGCGTGTGGCCCGGCGCCGTCGGGGCGCGGGGACGAGGGGTTGCGGGCACCATCGCGCGACGTCCGCGCGGGGCGCAGCGCAATTGAAGCCGTCGCCGGGGCGGTCGTCAATCGGACGGCCGCCGCCGGGGCCCCCGCGGGGCCTACCCCACGGTGCCGCGCGCCCCGAGCCCGTCGGAGCGGCAGGTGAAGCGCGAGCGCGCCTCGCCCCGGGCGATCACGCAGACGAACGGGCCCACGCGGGCCGTGCGGCGGTCGCTCGCGCCGATCGTGCGGCGCGCGGTCAGGATCAGCGTGCGCGCGCGGGGGCAGGTGATGCCCCGGGCCGACCAGGCGATCTGCTTGGGGAGGCCGGCGGGGTCGGCGACCGCCGCGCTGCCGCAGGAGCGCCACTCGGGGACGCGCTCGCGGGCGGCGGCCACGGCGGGGGTGAGGGCGGTCGCGCCCGCGAGGGTGAGGAGGATCAGGGCTCGGCGCATGGCGCCGACGCTATCGGGCGCCGCCGCGCGCGAAAAGCGCGCCGGGCTCAAGTCCGGGGCGGCGATGTCGAGACCCCGGGTGTGATCCGCCTCCCCGTCCGGCCCACCGCCGCGCCCCAGGTCTCCGACCGCGAGCTCATGCTGGTGGCCGGGGTCGCCCAGCGCGAGGGCTGGGCCGACCTGGCCCGGCCGCCGGCCGCCTTCGCGCCGCGGACGATCGACGAGGCCGCCGCGGTGGAGCGCTACGCGGCCGCCGCCGCCGCCCGCGAGCCCCGGCCGCGGGACCCGCGCCGGCGGGCCCGGATCGCGACCGTGGTCGCCACCGCCCTGACCCTGGGGGTCTGCTGGTGGGTGAGCCCCACCCGCACCGCCATCGCCGTGCTCGCGGTCGGCGCCATCGCGATGTTCGCGATGGCCCGCCGTCGCCGGCGCCGCCCGGTCGCGTAGCCCGCTCCGGGGGGCGCCGCGGTGGGCCGGCGGTACCATCGGCCCGGTGAGCACCGAGCCCGCCCGGACCGCCGACGCCGTCCACTGCTACCGGCATCCGGACCGCGAGACGCTCCTGTCGTGCTCCAACTGCGGCAAGCCGATCTGCACCGAGTGCATGAGCACCGCCGCGGTCGGCATCCGCTGCCCGGACTGCGCGGGCGGGCGGACCGGGGTGACCCGGGTGGTGCGGCCGGGCCGGATCGCCGCCTCGCGCGACGCCGCCCCGGCCACCATGGCCATCCTCGCGGTGAACGTCCTGGTGTTCGGGGTGGAGCTGATCCAGGGGGTCAGCGTGCGCGGGGGCCTCGGGGGGTCGAGCGTGGCCGCCGAGGGCGGGGTGTTCGGTCCCGCGGTGGCGGACGGCGAGTGGTACCGCATGCTCACCGCCGGGTTCATCCACGCCGGGCTGTTCCACCTGGCCTTCAACATGTTCGCGCTCTGGTGGCTCGGCGGGGCGCTCGAGCGCTACGCGGGCACCACCCGGATGCTCGCCATCTACCTCACCTCGATCCTGTGGGGATCGGCCGGGGCGCTGCTGCTCTCGCCGACCGCGCTGACCGTGGGCGCCTCGGGCGGGGTGTTCGGGCTCATGGGCGCGCTCCTGGTGCTGGAGCGCCAGCAGGGGATCGCGCTGCTCGGGTCGGGGGTCGGGATGTTCCTGCTCCTGAACCTCGCCATCACGTTCCTGATCCCGGGCATCTCGATCGGCGGCCACCTCGGCGGGCTGGTCGGCGGCGCCGCCTGCGCGCTGGTGCTCTCGGGCTTCGGCAAGGGCCACCTGGCCTACGGCCGGCTCGCCCCCGCCGTCATCGCCGGGGTGGTGGCGCTCATGGCCGGCGCGGTGGCCGTGGGCGTGATCGTGGCCTGAGGCGCGCCCCCCGGCCCCGGGGTCAGCCCGGGACGACCTCGTGGGCGTGCTCGATGAAGGCGGCGACCAGCGCGATGCACGCACGCACGTCGTCGGGGTGGCAGGCCTCGACCGAGGAGTGCAGGTAGCGGGTCGGCACCGAGACGCAGGCGGCCGCCGCGCCGTCGCCGGCCAGCTGGAGCTCGCGGGTGTCGGTGCCCCCGCGGGCCGAGACGTGGAACTGCACCGGGATGCCGCGCTCGCCGGCCAGGCGCACCAGCAGCCCGACGACCCGCTCGTCGGCGATGGCCGAGGCGTCGGCGACCCGGATGGCCGCCCCCTCGCCGATGCGGGTGGTGGGGCCGGAGGCCGGCGCGCCGGGGCCGTCGTCGACCGGGTTGGTCTCGATCCCGAGGCCCACGTGCGGGCGCACCCGGCCGGCGACCACCCGCGCGCCGCGCAGGCCCACCTCCTCCTGCACGGTGGCCGCGGCGTGGACCTCCACCCGGGCGGGGCCGGCGGCCCGCAGGGCCTCCAGCATCACGAAGACCCCCACCCGGTCGTCGAGGCTCTTGCCGGTGAGCAGGTGGCCCATCTCGGCCACCTCCCGCACCCGGCTCACGACGTCGCCGGGGCGGATGAGCTCGCGGGCCTCCTCCGCGGGCAGGCCCACGTCCACGGCCATGTCCTCGATCCGCAGCGGCCGCGCGCGGGCCTCCTCGTCCAGCAGGTGGACCGCCACGGTGCCCACCACGCCGAGCAGGTCGCGCCGGCCGTGCACGGTGACCCGCTGGGCGACCAGGGTGCGCGGGTCCCAGCCCCCGAGCGGGATGACCCGGACGAACCCGCGGTCGTCGACCTGGGTGACCATGAGCCCGATCTCGTCCATGTGGGCGGCCAGGAGCAGGCGCGGGGCGCCGGCGGGCCCCGGGCGGACCCCCACGAGGCTGCCGAGCGGGTCGCGGTCCACCCGGTCGCAGGTCGCCCGGAGCTCGGGCTCGACGATGTCGGCCACCCGGTCCTCGCGGCCGGGGGGGCCGGGCGCCTCGGCGAGCGCCCGCAGCAGGTCCAGCCTCACGCCGCGGCGGGACGCTTGCGCCGCTGCCTGGGCGCCGGCTCGCTCCAGAGCGGGTCGGGGATGGCCCACAGGGCCAGGTTGGCCGCGACCAGGGTGAGCAGCCCGGGGATGAGCCAGGTGCCGCCGATGGCCAGGAAGCCGCCGCAGCCCCCGACGTACATCATCGCGCTGGCCAGGGCGGCCGAGCGGGGGATGACCAGCGCGCCGCCGAGCGAGATGAGGGCCATCACCAGCGCGGTGATGCCGACCCCGGTGCCGGTGCGCCCGTCGATCAGGTTGAACACCCCGCCCCACTCCGAGACCTCGAGCGCCTGCATGGCGGCCAGGACCGACAGCACGCCGCCGACCCCGCCGATCGCCATGCAGATCGGCCTGAGCTTGGCCCGCCAGGCCTCGCGGGCCTCGTGCTGGGCGATCTGCTCAGGGGTGTGGAGCGGGCTGTCGCTGGCCAAGGGTGGTCCCGGGTCGGTTGATCAGGCGATCTCGAGGACGAGCTTGCCGAAGTGTAGGCCCGCCTCCACGCGCGCGTGCGCCTCCCGGGCATCGGCCAGCGGGCGCGTGCTGTCGAGCACCGGGGCCCACTCGCCCGACCCGACGGCGGCGAGCAGGCCGGCGAAGTCGCGCGCGCTGCCCATGGTGGTGCCGAGCAGCGACACCTGGCCGAGGGTCACCGGGCGCACCATCAGCTGCACCTTCGCCCCGCCGGTGCCCCCGAACACCACCACCCGCCCGCCCGGCGCCGCGCAGGCGATGGACTCGGCCCAGGTCGAGCCGACCGAGTCGACCACCACGTCGACGCCCCGCCCGCCGGTGAGCGCGCGGACCTCCTCGACCCAGG
>JALOLS010000037.1:0-5930 GCA_025455865.1 Thermoleophilia bacterium | reverse complement strand
GTAGTCCACGCCGGCGTGGGCGCCGAGCGCCCGCGCCCGGTCGAGCTTGGCGGCCGAGGAGGAGGTCACGATGACCCGGGCCCCGGCCTGGCGGGCGAGCTGCAGCGCGACGGTGGCCACCCCGCCGCCGATGCCGAGGATGAGCACCGTCTCCCCCGGCCGGACCCCGGCGCGGCTGACCAGGGCCCGGAAGGCCGTGAGCCCGGCCAGGGGCAGCGCCGCGGCCTCGGGCCAGGTGAGCCGTCCGGGGCGCGGGAAGACGTTGGCCGCGGGCACCCGCACCAGCTCGGCGTAGGTGCCGTCGTCCGGCCCGCCCAGGATGCGGAAGCCGGGCTCCGGGGCCCGCTCCCCGCCGCCCCAGCCGAGCGACGGGAACACCACCACCTCGTCGCCCTCGGCCACCCCGGACGCCCCGGGGCCGACCGCCCGCACCACGCCGGCGCCGTCGGAGCCGGGGATCACCGGCAGGGGCGTGGGGGCCACGCCCCGGCGCAGGAAGACATCGCGCCGGTTCAGGGCCGCCGCCCGGAGCGCGACCACGACCTCACCCGGCCCGGGCACCGGGTCGGGGGCCTCGCCGGCCACGAGCACCTCCGGGCCGCCGGTCTCGCGGAGCACCACTGCCTGCATCGCCCGCCTCCTGGGTCCGGTGGGCCACGAACGCTACGCCCCCGCGCGGCCCGGAAGGGTGCGCCGATAGCATGGGGCGCCGTGCCGGCCGTCCCGCTCACCCTCATCCAGACCGACCCCACCGGCCCCTCGGCCGGGAGCGGGCTGGACGTCGGCCCCGACCAGGTCTGCGTGCTCCGGCGCGGGGTGCTCGGCTCCCGGCGGGGACCCTGCGTCCCCCGGGCCGCCGTGCGGGGGTTCGCGCACGGCGGGGCGGACCGGGTGCGGGAGCAGTCGTGGATCACCGCGGCGGCCCTGGTGGCCCTGGACCGGGCCGAGGCGGCCGACCCGGGCGCGCCGTTCCTGGCGGTGGCCTGGGAGGGGCCGGCGACGACCGAGGTGTGGCTCTTCTCGGGCACGCTGGGCGCGGTCGAGCAGGCCGCGCACCTGCTCGCCATCACCCCGGTCCACGACGCCGGTCACGCCGGCGAGGCGGTCCTCGCCCCGCCCCCGGCCCGTCGCCGGAGCGGCGCCCTCGCGGGCATCCTGGCCGTGCTCATCCTGGGCGGCGTGGTGGCCGCGGCGGTCGTGCTGGTGCGCGACCGGGTCCAGTCGGTCGGGGACCTGATCCCCGACTCGCCCCCGCCCCCACCCCCAGAGCGCCCCGAGCCGGAGACGCCCCCGCCACCCCCGGGCGGGGACGACGGCGACGAGCTGATCGCGGCCGAGCCCTACGGCGTGCGCGCGGTGGTGCGCGCGCTCACCGCGGCCGAGGTGGTCCGCGGCGGCTGGGCCATCGCCGGCGCCCCCCGGCTCGACGGCTTCCGCGCCCTGGTCCCGCTGCGCTACCGCGGGGCTCCGGCCCGGATCGAGGTCTACCCGAGCTACCAGGCCGCGCTCGGCCGGGCCCGCGGCCTGGCGGTCCAGACCGGGAACGTCGTCGTCCGCTACCCCGCCCCGGCCGGGGGGGAGGCCGTGGGCGTGCTGGTCCGGGCGGTGCAGGCCTCCCGCTGACCGCCCGGCGGTCGAGTCGCGGACCCCGCCCGCCGATCCAAGGGGCGGGACGCGAACGAGAGGCTTCATCATGTGCGCGGTGCGACGGCGGGGCGGGCGGGGGTTCACCCTCATCGAGGTGCTGCTCGCGATCATCGTGGTCGCGCTGCTCGCGGCCGTGGCGATCCCGGCGCTCTCGGGCGTGCGCGGGTCGGCCGAGGGGTCGACCGCGGCATCGCTGCTGCGCGGCGCGGCGCCGGCGCTCGAGGCGCACCTGACCGCGGAGGGCACCTACGCCGGCGCGACCCCCGCGGTGCTGCGGACGATCGAGCCGTCGGTGAAGTGGCGCGATGAGCCCGGGGCGAAGGCGCGCGGCGCCGAGGTGAGCGTGGAGGTGACCGGGCCGCGGTCCTTCGTCCTGACCAGCGCCGACCCGGGCGGGGTGGTCTACCGCTACGCCAAGGACCTCGACGCCGACCCCACCGTCACCCGGACCTGCGGCCCGGGTTGCGACTGGTAGCGACGCGCCGCATCGGGGGCGCGACGACCGGCGGGGCGGGCTCCCCGGCCCGCCAGGCCGCGAACGCCGCCGCGAGCGCCGGGTGCGCCGCCCGCAGCGGCGCCAGATCGACGCCGACCAGGCCGTCGTCGGCGTGCTCGAGCCGGGACCAGGCCCGGGCCAGCAGCACCCGGGCGCCGTGGGGGTTCCCCCGCCGGTGGTGCTCGAAGGCCACGGCCCACTGGATCAGGCCCTGAAGCCCCTGCATGAGGGGGTCGGGCGAGCGGCGCCACACCGCCTCCAGCGCCTCGTGCGCGTCGAACCAGCGGCCCTCGGCGCACCGCCGGCAGAACCGGTCGAGCGCCGGGCCGGGCGCGGGCGGCTCCGGGGCCTCAGGCGTCCGGCGGCCGGGTGGCGGAGAGCAGGGGATAGGGGTTCAGCGCCATCCCGGACCGCGACCAGGCCACGTCCAGGCGCCAGGTGCTGCGGCCGAGCACCTGACCGGCCCGCACCCGCGCCCCGGCGTAGGCCGCGCCCGAGTAGGTGGCGAGGCCCCCGTAGCCCACCCGCTCCCCCGGGCGCTCGATCCAGAAGGCGACCCCGGCCCGCTGCTCGGCGGCCGACGCCGCCGCGAGGGTGCCGTCGGCCGCCGCGACCGCGATGACCCCGGGCTGGGTCTGGAGGGTGACCCGGCAGGCCCAGCCGCGGCCGTAGCACGCGCCGCTCCCGGGGTCGGTGAAGCCGTCGCGGTAGCGGACGGTCACCCCGGCCGGCGGGGCGAGCGGGAAGTGGAAGCCCGCGATGGTGGCGGGCAGGCCCGTGCGGGGGTCGCCGCCCTGGTGCATCCCGGGGCCGCCGGTGGAGGGCACGCGCCCGCCCCAGGCGGTCACCACGCCCGGGCCGGCCGCCGCCGCCACCGGGGCCAGGCCGATCGGCGCGCAGGCCGGCGCCTGGGCCTGCGCCGAGAGCAGCACCGGCCGCGACGGGTCGCCGCCGAGGGCCCGGAAGTACGCCGACACGCCGTTGGGCCAGTGCTGGTTCAGCGACCCCGGGTCGTTGTCGGCGCCCAGCGGGGCCCACTTGCTGCCGATGTCGGGGATCGTGACCCGGTTCTCCGACAGGTACAGGCGCCTGAGCGTGGAGGCCGCGGTGGCGATCGCCTCGGCCTCGGAGTCGAACCGCCAGCCCGGGCCGAGGCCGAACGGGTTGCGGATGGCCCGGGCCGGCGGGTAGGTCTCGAGCAGCGTCTCGTGGGCGGCCACCGCGACCAGGAAGCGGGGGTCGAGCCCGGCCCCGCGCGCCTCGCGCACGAAGGTCGCGCCCTCGCCGGCCAGCGGGCTGCCGACCTCGCCGAGGATCGCATCGATGCCGGCGGCGTCCTCGGCCCCCACGCAGCGCAGCGCCGACGCGGAGACGGCCGCGCCGGCCGGCCCGGGGCCGGCCAGGGCGAGCGCCCCGGTGACGACGGCGGCGGCGGCGGCGAGCACGCGGCGCAGGGGGGCGGTGCGCATCGGGCGGTGATCCTAACGGCTCCCCCCGCCGGGCGGGCGGCGTCGGGTACGGTGGGCGCCGTGAGCGCCCCCGACGACCAGGCCCGCCGGGTCGCCGTCATCCTGCTGGTGGCGGTGGTCGCCGTCTTCGTGATCGCCCTCGTGGCGCTCGCGGTGGGCCGCCTGGAGATCGCCGGCCTGGCGTTCCTGGCGCTCTGCGGAGGCTGGTTCGCCATGCGCTCCTGGCAGAAGCGGCGCGGGGCCCGGTAGGCCGCGGGCCCTCGGCGCCGCCCGCGCGGGGTCAGGCGGCGAGCGCGGCGCCCTCGCGCTCGTCCCCCCAGACGATGCGGTCCGCGGCGCGGATGGCCGCCTCGAGGCCGGGGGGCTCGTCGGGCCGGGCGAACAGGTATCCCTGGGCCAGCCGGCAGCCGAGCTCGCGCAGCCGCTCGGCCTGCTCGGGCATCTCGACCCCCTCGGCGATGGGCTCGGACTCCAGCGCGTGGCCGAGCTCGATGATCGCCCGCACCAGCGGCCGCTCCTCGGCCGGGCCGAGGCCGTCCACGAACAGGCGGTCGATCTTGAGCCGGTCCACCGGGAAGCGGCGCAGGTAGCCGAGCGACGAGTAGCCGGTCCCGAAGTCGTCGATCGCCAGCCGGACCCCCAGGCGGCGGATGTCGTCGAGCGCCCGCAGGGTCTCCGGGGCCTCGCCGAGCAGGGTGCTCTCGGTGATCTCGAGCATGAGGTGCTCGGGCGCGAGGGCGCTCTCGGCCAGCGCGTCGTCCACCGCGGCCACCAGGCCGGGGTCGTGGAGCTGGCGGCCCGAGAGGTTCACGCTCATGAGGATCGGCGGGACGCTCGGGTGGGCGTCCTGCCAGGCGCGGGCCTGCCGGCAGGCCAGGCGCAGGACCGTGCGCCCGATCGGCACGATGAGCCCGGTCTCCTCGGCGATGGGGATGAACTCCCCCGGCCCGAGCAGGCCCCGCTGGGGGTGCTGCCAGCGCACCAGGGCCTCCATCCCGGCGATCCGGCCGCCGTCGAGCTCGACGATCGGCTGGTAGTGGACCACCAGCTCGTGGCGCCGGAGCGCGCCGCGCAGGTCGCTGGTGAGCTCCAGGCGGTCCAGGAGGGCGGCGTGCTGCTCGGGCGCGAACGCCGTCCAGCGCCCGCCGCCCGCGCGCTTGGCCGTGTACATGGCCATCTCGGCGTCGCGCAGGAGGTCCTCGGGCCGGACGCCGTCCGCCCCGTGGGCCACGCCGCCGCTCGCGCGCAGGACCACCTCGCGGCCGCCCACCTGCATCGGCCGGCGCACCGCGGCGACCATCCGCCCGGCGACCCCCTCGGCGGTGTCCCCGTCGGGCAGGAGCGCCGCGAACTCGTCCCCGCCGACCCGGGCCACGGTGGCGGTGGGGCCGGCGGCGAGGCGCAGGCGGCACGCGGCCAGGATGAGCAGCCGGTCCCCGTGCGGGTGGCCGAGGCCCTCGTTGAGCTCGCGGAAGCCGTCCAGGTCCAGCAGCACCACGGCCGGGGGCGGCCCGCCGTCCCGGGCCCGGTCGAGCTCGCGGGCGATGGCGGCGGCCAGCGCCGGGCGGTCGTGCAGCCCGGTCAGGGGATCCCGGCCCGCCTCGCCGGCGGCGGGGGGGTGGGCGCGCCGGCGCACCGCCAGGCCGAGCGCGATGAGCGCCGCGGCGGCGAGGCCGGCGAGCACGCCGCCCGCCCCCGCGGTGGCCGCGGCCCGGGCGCCCGCGGCCGTGCCCGCCGCGGCGCTCCCGCCGATCAGCGCCGCCGCGCCGACGCCGGCGAGCAGGGCGAGCAGGACGGCCCCACGGGCTCCGCCGCGCGGATCCGGCTCGCGGATCCGGCGAAGGCCGCCACGGGGCACACGCGGCGGGATCTCAGGCTCCATCGTCCCGGCCATCGGCGGGGGCGGAAGGAAGCTTGAGCGCCCCCCGGGGTGCGGGGGGCGCTCAAGGAGTGGGCGCGTCGTGACCGTCCGGTCAGGCCCCCTCAGTGCCCGAAGCGCACCTCCGGCAGCACCCGGCCGAGCCAGCGGGGGCGCCACCAGGCGGCGGCGCCGGCCAGCCGCAGCAGCACCGGCAGGAGCAGCAGGCGGACCAGCAGGGCGTCGAGCAGCACCGCGACGCCGAGGATGATCCCCATCTCCTTGGGCGGCAGCGGCCCGGAGAGGGCGAAGGTGAAGAACACCGCGACCATCACCGCGGCGGCGGCCAGGATGACCCGCCCGGAGTGGGCGAGGCCCCCGATCAGCGCCTCGCGCGGGTCGCCCGAGCGGTCGAAGTGCTCCTTGGCCGATGAGAGCAGGAACACCGTGTAGTCCATCG
>JALOLS010000122.1 GCA_025455865.1 Thermoleophilia bacterium | reverse complement strand
CAGGCGATGACGGTGAACTCGCGCCGCCCGATCGTCCCCTCATAGAAGCGGGCGTCGCGCACCGACACGCTGGGCGACCCGTCCCCCGGCGCCGCCGAGCCGGCCGCGGGCAGTGCGATGATCGCGGCGGCGCCGGCGAGGACCGCGGGACCGAGGATCGAGCGGGGGCTGTGCACTCGCGGCTCCTTGCGGTGACCGAGCGGGAAGGGGCGGTGCGGACCGCGTCCGGCCGCACCGCCGCCCGCACGGCCCGTGAGGCTACCGAAGCCCCTCGGAGACGGTCGGCTCGGGGGTCGTCCAGCAGGTGCGGGCCGCCTGACGCTCCCGCGGTGCGCCGGCTCGGTCCCGGCCCGCCTCCAGGCACCTGCCGGTGCGGCGGGGTGCCGTCGCCTGCGGGCGCACCACCTCCGCGACGTGCCGGCCGACGCATCCTGGTCGGTGACGGTCCGCAACCGCGAGGGGTACCTGGAGGCGAACCCCGAGGACGCAGTCCGAGAGCCCGACGGATCGGCCGTCGTGCGCCTGGCGCGGCGACCTGGTGACCTGCCTCCACGTGATGGACGGCGGGAACGACGCGGTGGATCCAGGCTCAGGCTCCATACGCTCGCCGCCCCGACGACCTGGGGGGATCAGGACGCCGCCGGTCCGCCCTCCGGCGGCACGGGTGACCCGGCGTCGATCCTGGCGTCCCCGCCGCCGGGGAACCGGTAGCCGGCCCCCCGGACGGTCTCGAACAGGCGGCCGCCGAGCTTGCGCCGCAGGTAGCCGACGTACACGTCGACCACGTTGGATCCCGGGTCCCAGTTGATGTCCCACACGCGGGCGAGCAGCTGCTCGCGGGAGAGCACCTGGCCGGCATGGCGCATGAACGTCTCGAGCAGGGCGAACTCCCGGGCGGTCAGCTCCACCGGTCCGTCCGGTCCGGTCACGTTCCGGGTGCGCAGGTCGAGCTCGACCCCGCCGGCGCGCAGCGTCCAGCCCACCTGGGCCTCGCGCCCGCGCAGCCGGGCCCGCACGCGGGCGAGGAGCTCGTCGAAGGCGAACGGCTTCGTGAGGTAGTCGTCCGCGCCGAGCTCGAGCCCCTCCACCCGGTCGGCCACCTCACCGCGGGCGGTGAGGATCAGCACCGGCACGCGCACGCCGCGGGCGCGCAACCGCTCCAGCACCTCGGTGCCGTCAAGGTCGGGCAGCCCCAGATCGAGGATGACCAGGTCCACGGTGGGGTCCTGCGCGCGGGCGAACCCCTCCGCCCCGGTCACGACGTGGTCCACGGTGTAGCCGGCCGCTCCGAGCCCCTTCACCACGAAGGAGGCGATGCGCGGGGCGTCCTCGATGAGCAGGACCCTCATCCGGGCAGCCGCACCCAGAACGTGGCGCCGCGGCCCGGCCGGTTGTCCACCCCGGCGCTCCCGCCGTGCGCCTGGGCGATGCCCCGCACGATCGCCAGGCCGAGACCGGTGCCGGGACCGTGGTGGTCGAGGCGATGGAAGGGCCGGAACACCGCCTCCTCGCTCCCCGGCGGCAGGCCGGCGCCGTGGTCGGCGACCTCGATGCGCCAGGCCCCGGCCTCGGGCAGGGCCCGCAGCTCGATGGGCGTGCCCGGAGGGGTGTGCCGGACGGCGTTCTGCAGCAGGTTGAGGAGGGCCTGGGTCAGCCGCTGCGGGTCCGCCTGCAGCACCGCGTCGGCCGCCGGTTCGGTGAGACGGAGCCGGTCGCCGGCCAGGGTCCCGGCCTTCTGGCCGAGCCGGGCGAGGAAGGCGCCGAGCGGGACCGGCTCGGCCCGCACGAATCCGGGGCTCTCGGACCGGGCCAGGGTGGTCATGTCCTCCACGATCCGCCCCATCCGGGCCAGCTCCTCGACGACGACCTCGAGGGTCGCGGCGAGCTCCGGCGGGGACGGCTCGGGCCCGAGCACGTCGAGGTGGCCACGGCACACCGTGAGCGGGGTGCGCAGCTCGTGGGAGGCGTCGCGCAGGAAGCGCTGCTCGCGGGCGAAGGCGGACTCGAGCCGCCCGAGCATCCCGTTCAGCGTCCGCGCGAGCGCGCTGACCTGCTCGGTCCGCCCGGCCTCCGGCATACGGCGCGACAGGTCGGCCGCGGCCGAGATCGCGGCGGCCGCCTCGGCGAGGGCGTACATCTCCTTCTGCTCCTCGTGGGTGCGCAGCCAGCTGCGATAGGCCAGGAAGGACAGCGCGAGCGGAGCGGCCAGGAGCGCCACTGCCGGGCGGTCGGCCTGCCAGACGGCCGCCGCGAGGATGCCGAGGGCCACATTGCCGCCCCACGAGAGCACGGTCACGGGCAGGGTCGGGAGGACGATCTCGCCGACCGGCACCCGCTCCACCAGCGCGATCACCCCGGCGACCGCGGCCTCGTTGACCGCCAGGTAGGCGACCATGGCCACTCCGCAGGCCAGCCAGTCGGCCGGGGCCACGTCGCCGGGCGAGGTCCCGAGGGCGGTGACGACGAGTGCCGCCAGCCCGAGGCCCACCTGGTCCTGGCCCAGGTTGAACGCGGCCTTGTGCGGGGCGGTGCGCTGCGCGACCAGGCCGATCGCGCCGCCCGCCGCCGCCCCCACCAGCAGCACCGACGGCGGGACGAGCAGCAGGCCCGCCGCGAACACCGCCTCGGTCAGCGAGAAGTTCTCGGTCTCCTCCCCGTGCTCGACGGGAAGCCAGAACCACTCACTCACGGCGACCCCGGCGGCGATCACCCCGAGGCCGATCAGGTCGTCGCTTGACCAGGTCCCGGCGCGCGAGAGCGCGAGCAGGAGGACTCCCGCCCCGGCGACGCTGACCGCCAGCACCAGCGCGCGGGCGGGGCCGGGCAGCCCCGCGAGCGCGCCCACCCTAGTTCCACTGCCCCGTGCTCCACGTGGCGTCCGACCAGCGCTTCGCGACCCAGCCGAGGTCGGACCAGCGCTTGGCCGTCCACGTGTCGATCTCCCAGGCGGCGCCGGTCCAGGTCGCCACCGGCCGGGAGGCGGCCTGCCAGCCCTCGCCGACCGCGGTGAGCGCCGACCAGGGGGACGCCGCCCACGTGTCGGCCGTCCAGGCGGTGGACGCGAAGGCCGCCGGATCCCACGGGGCGCCCAGGACGTCGATCTCGCCGGAGACGTTCTCGGGCACGCCGTCACCGGTCACGTCGGCGTACACCCGCTGCCCGCCGCGGCTCGCATCGATGGAGCCGAGGCCCGTGGAGCGCGGCCAGTCCTGCCACAGCCCCGCGAATGCGCCCCCGGCGACCGCCTCGACCGCGGCGGCGGCGTCGACCAGGCCGGCACCGGCCCCTGGACGACCCGCGAGCGCCGGATCGGCGGTGGCGATGAGGGCGGCCTTGGCCTGGTCGGGCGTCAGGCCGGGGGCCGCGGCGAACATCCGGGCGGCGATGCCGCTCACGACGGCCGTGGCCTGCGAGGTGCCGGTCCCCTTGAAGCGGTTGGGGCCGACCCGCGCGGCGGGGCGCAGGTTGTCCACGGTGCTGCCGGGCGCGCGGGCCGAGACGAGGGAGACGCCGGGGGCGACCAGGTCGGGCTTGGCCACGTCGTCGGGGGTCGGCCCCCGGGCCGAGAACGGCGCCACCTCGTCGTCGGCCGGGTCGGCGGTCCCCATCGTGTCGGCCGCCCCCACGGTGAGCACGAGCGGGTCGTCGCCGGGCTTCTCGATGCTCCCGTCGCCGTTCGCCCCGTTGTTGCCGGCGGCGACGACCACGAGCAGCCCGGCGTCCCACGCACGCTCGACCGCGAGGTCGAGGGGGTCGATCGCCGCCGGCTGGGTCGAGTCGGTGCCGTAGGAGAGGTTCACGACCCGGATGGCGTAGCGGTGGCGGTGGGTCACCACCCACTGCAGCGCGGCGATCACCGTGGAGACGTCGACCGCGCCGTTCCAGTCGGCGACCTTCACCGCCACCACGCCGGCCCTGGGGGCCGCCCCGGTCGGCCCGGCGACGAGGCCGGCCATGTGGCTGCCGTGCCCGTAGCGATCCTGCCCGTCCGCGTCGGGCGAGAGGTCGACGCGCGCGACGACGTTGGCCTCGAGGACCGGCGTGCGGGCCACCCCGGTGTCGATGACCGCGACCCGGACTCCCGCGCCGGCGTCCCCGCCGGCCGTCCCCAGGCGGACGGCCTGGCGCCACGCCGGGTCGGCCGGGCGGGCGTCGTAGGCGCTCAGGTCGTTGTCGAGGGCGTCGTCGTCGCGGGGTCGCAGCGCGGCGTCCGGCCAGAGCCCGCGGACCGACGGGTCGCGGCGCAGTGCCGCCACCGCGTGGGCGGGCACACGAGCGGCCCGCCCCCCGACCAGGGGCAGGGGCCGCCCGACCGTGCCCCCCACCGCCCGGACGGCCCGCTCGGCCGCATCGCTCCCCGGCGCCTGCTCGGCGACGATCACCGGGACCTGGGGCGCACCGGCCGCCGCCGCCGGGGCCGCGGCCAGGGTGGCGACGGCCAGGAGGGGGGCACCGCGGGGGCGTCGTCTCGCCATGTGGCAAGGGTAGGGCCCGGCCCCACGGTCGGGGAGGGAACGTGAGAGCAGTCTCATGGCCGCGGCGGTGAGCGCGCTCTCACGGTCGCCTCACCGATCCCTTAGGGCCCGGGGGTCACAGTCGCCGTGCACCGTCCCCCCTCAGGAGGAACTCGATGCGCATGCGACGCAAGCTCACCGCGGCGACCGCCCTCGGGCTCGCCATGGCCGTTCCCGCCACCCTCGCCACCGGGGCCGTCGACCTGACCACCGCCGACCTCAAGAACCTCTGCGAGACGAGCGCCGGCAACGTGGTCGCCCTGCCCTCCGGCGCCGTGGTCGCGTCGGGTGCTCCGAAGGCGGCACCCGAGACGATCACCACCCCCTGCACGATCGCGCTCGGGCCGGACACGCCCCTGGAGATCCTCGATGCGGGGCTGCGGTTCGACGGGCCGCTCACGGTCCGCGCGACCGGGCCGAAGGGGCGGCTGATCATGGCGGGCGCGGCGGTGAGCGCACCGCGGATCACGGCCGACCTGCGCACCGCCTTCAGCGAGGTCCAGTTGCTGGACTCCTCGCTCGAGGCCACGGAGGGCGACACCGCGGTGCTCCTCGGGGCCTCCGGCATCGCCCGGGCCGAGCTCAACCGCCCCGGCGAGGCGTCGCTGGCCGCGTCCGGCACCGTGCGGGTGGCCGGAGGCGAGTACCTGAACGTGTCCATGGACGAGGCCGCCATCCGCGGCGCGGCTGTCCGGGTCGCCCTGAACGGCCCGGACGCGGTCCTGCTCGCCAATCGCGCGAGCCTCGACGCGGGCGCCGACGGCATCGTGATCGGCGGCGGGGCGGCCCGGAGCCTCATCGACGTGACCGAGGGCGAGATGTCGACCCCGGGCGCGGTGAGCCTCCGCCTGACCGGCGCGGACTCCGCGGTCAAGGCGACGCTCACGCAGGTGAGCGCGGGCGGTCAGGCCGTCCTCACGGCCGGGACGACCACGCCCAACGGCCTGGTCGACGTCCAGGGCTCCCGGGTGGATGCCCGCCGGGTCGTCGTGGAGGCGTCGTCCGGCTCGCAGAAGGGCCAGGTGAAGTTCACGACCGGCTTCGCCCGGGCCGGGACCACCACGGCGGGGACCGACTCCGACGTGATCTTCCGCACCGGCATCCTCGGCACGACCGAGGTGCTCGAGTCCACCCTCACCGCGCTCCGGGCGGTGCGGATCGTCACCGGCGCGCAGGGCACCTGCGTCCAGCAGAACAACCTCATCGTCGCGCCGGTCAGGCAGCTCTGCTGATCCCCGCCCGGTTAATCGTGGCCACCCCGGACGCCGTGTGGGACGGCGTCGGGGGGCCGGCCGTCCACGTCTGGACCGACGGCGTGGGCTGGCGCGTCGCCACCGCATTCGGCGGCGACGCGTTCGCGGTCTGCGGGTCGCGCTTCTTCGCCGAGATGCAGGCCGACCGGCTCGCCGCCCTGCTGGGCCTGACCCTCGTCGTCGTCCACCCCGATTGAGCCGCCCGGGGTCGCAGCCCCCGGGCGTGCGGGACCAGGCCGACGCACCTCCGCCGAGCCATGACCATGCGCGGTATGCACTGATCGGATGAAGATGGTGCGTCTACCGCCCATCCCGGACCCGGCTTAGGGTCGTGTCAGGCGGTCGCCGGGTGACCGCCCCAGGCAGACCACGGGATGGAGGTTGCAGATGGACCGCACGCGGTGGCCCGCTCCCCGACGGACGGCGTTCGTCGCCGGGGTGCTCTTCCTGATCACGTTCGTCACGTCGATCCCGGCGTACCTGCTCTTCCAGCCCGCCCTGGACGATCCCGCCGGCTTCATCGCCGGGGCCGGCGGGGACGCGGGGGTGCTGGCCGGGGTGATCCTGGAGCTGATCCTGGTGGCGGCCAACATCGGCACGGCGGTCGTGCTCTTCCCGGTGCTGCGGCGCCGGGGCGAGGCGCTCTCCCTGGGCTTCGTGACCGCGCGCATCGCCGAGTCGGTCTTCATCATGGGCGGGATCCTCTGCATGCTGGGGCTGGTCTCGCTGCGCCTCGACGACCCGGCGGCGGGCTCCCTGGCGGTGTCCCTGGCCGCGATCAAGGACTGGACCTTCCTGCTCGGCCCGGGCATCGTCGTCGGGATCGGCAATGGCCTGATCCTCGGCGTGCTGATGTACCGCGCCCGCCTGGTCCCGCGCTCCCTCGCCCTGCTCGGCATCGTCGCCGGGCCGGTGCTGCTGGCCGCCGGCGTGGCGGTCCTCGCCGGCGTGATCGAGCCGGGCGGCACCGTGCAGTCACTGGCGACGATCCCCGAGTTCGCCTGGGAGCTCTCCCTCGGGATCCTCCTGGCCGTGCGCGGCTTCAGCCCGCGGCCGGGGGTCCGCCCGCTTCCCCTGCGACGGCAGGCGGCTCCGGCCACCTGACCGCCCGCGGCGCCGCGGCGCAGACCTCCCGCACGACCCCGCGCAGCCACCGGTGCGCGGGGTCGGCGTCGAGGCGCGGATGCCACATCAGCGACACGGTGAAGTCCGGCGTGTCGAACGGCAGGGCGAAGGCCTGCATCCCCTCGCGCAGCTCGGCGGTGTGCCGCTCCGGCACGGTGGCGATGAGGTCCGACGCCCGGGCCAGACCGACGGCGGTGGCGAAGCCGCCCACCACGGTGGCGACGTCCCGGCCGGTGCCGAGCGCCTCGAGCGCCTCGTCGACCGGCCACTGCCGCATCCCGTCCCGGGCCACCGCAATGTGGCGGCCGGCGAGGTAGCGGGGACGGGTCACGGGGGCGGCGGCGAGGGGGTGCCCCGCCCGCACGACCCCGATGAGCCGGTCGCGGAAGAGCGCCTGGGCCCGCAGCTCCGGGCCGGTGGTCGGCTCGATCACCCCGGTCTCGAGGTCCACGGTGCCCTCGCGCAGCGGCACCGCCCCCTTGTCGGGCTTGGGGACGAAGCGCAGCCGCACCCGCGGGGCCTCGTCGCCGACCCGGGCGATCAGCCCGGGGCCGAAGTTCTCGACGAAGCCCTCGCTGGTGCGCAGGGTGAACGTGCGCTCCAGCCCGCCCAGGTCCGGGGCGCCGGCCGGACGCAGGATGTCGTGTGCCTCCTGCACGACCGCCGGCACGCGCCCGCGGAG
>JALOLS010000036.1 GCA_025455865.1 Thermoleophilia bacterium | reverse complement strand
TCACGGTGCGCCGGGTGGAGCAGGGCCTGTTGGAGATCACCCCCGGCCCGCTCGACCTGCCCGCGCTGGTGGCCGCCCAGGTGGACCAGTTCCGCCCGTCCGCCGCGCGCCTGGGCGTGGAGCTGTGCTGCGAGGTGAGCCCCGGTCCCCAGACCGTGGGCGATGCCGACCGGGTGGGCACGGTGATCGACAACCTGCTGGCCAACGCGCTCAAGTTCACCCCGGAGGGCGGCCGGGTCACCGTGTCGGCCGTCCCGGTCGCCGACGCCTGGGAGGTCACGGTGACCGACACCGGGCGGGGCATCGACGCCGCCGACCTTCCCCGGGTCTTCGACCCGTTCTTCCGCACCGCGGACGCCGAGCAGCGCTGGTGGACGGCCACGGCGGGACGATCTCGGTGACCAGCACCCCGGGCGCAGGGTCGGAGTTCCTCGTGCGCCTCCCGGCCTACCGGGGCTCGTCATGAGCGATCGCGCCCGGGTGCTGGTGGTCGACGACGAGCCGGACGTGCGCACAGTGCTGCGGCTGGTGCTGGAGCGGGCCGGGCACGAGGTGCAGGAAGCCGCGAGCGGCCCCGAGGCCGTCGCCCTGATCGCCGCCCAGGAGCCCGACCTGGTGGTCCTCGACGTGCTGATGCCGCGCCAGGACGGGTGGGTCACCCTCGCCCGCATCCGCGACCGCAGCGACATGCCGGTGCTGATGCTCACCGCGCGGGCGGCCGAGGCCGACAAGGTACGCGGCCTGGGCAGCGGCGCCGACGACTACCTGACCAAGCCCTTCGGCAACGCCGAGCTGGTGGCCCGCGTCGGAGCCCTGCTGCGCCGGCGGCGCACCCCCGCGGAGGCCCCGGTGTATGAGGACGGGCGCCTGCGCATCGACGTCCGCGACCGCAGCGTGACCGCCGATGGGCGGGCGGTGGAGCTCCCGCCCACCGAGTGGGGCCTGCTCACCGCCCTCGTGCGCCATCCCGGGGAGTTCCTGTCGCGGCGGCGGCTGCTGGAGCTGGTCTGGGGCGACCCGCTGGGCGTCGGCCCCGACCGGGTCAAGTTCAGCGTCCTGCGCCTGCGCCGGCGCCTCGGCTGGGACGACCCCGAGACCTCGCCCATCGAGGCCCGCCGCGGGGCGGGCTACCGCTACCGGCCCCCGGAGGGCTGACCTCCCCGGTTGCGGCCCGGGTGCGCCCCGGGACCGCCCGGGATCCCGCACCCGTGGGGCAACCCTGCCATCCCCGGACCGCGGATACCGTCGGCCCCGACGACCACGCCCCGGACGGGGCCGAGCCGGGAGTGACGCGGATGCAGCTCATGATGATCGGGGCCGAGAACCTGCAGCAGGGTCTGGAGGCCCTCGACGGGCTCGAGGAGGCCGTGGACGACGGCCGCATCAAGGTGGAGGACCTCGCCCTCGTCTACCGCACCGACAGGGGCAAGGTGAAGATCAAGCAGACCCGGGACATGACCGCGGGCAAGGGCGCCGTGCGCGGCCTGATGGTGGGCGCGCTGGTGGGCCTGCTGCCGGTCTCGTTCCTCGGCGCCGCCGCCGTGGGCGCCGCCGGCGGCACGGTGCTTGCCAAGGCCGGCGACAAGGGCGTCGACAACACGATGATGAAGGAGATCGGCCGGCGCCTGGAGGGGACCACCGCCGTGGTGTTCATCCTGGCCGACGACGCATCGGTGGGCGCCATCACCGCGGCGATCGAGCGCGACGGCCACAAGGTGGACTACGAGGTCGTGCCCCCGGAGGCCCAGGACCTCATCAAGGAGGCCGCCAAGGCCGCCGGCGCGCTCACCCCGGCCTGACCGGGGACCGCACCGGAGAACCCTCAGGCGCCCCGGACCGCCACCGCGGCGACACGGGGCGCCTGAGGGCGGCGACGGCCTGGGCCCGCGCCCGCCTGGGCGGGCTGCAGACGCTGCGCAGCCAGAACTCGGTGGTCGAGATCGGGTTCCGCACGGTGGAGCGCGACAGCCGGGCCGCCGGCGGCGTGCTCGGCGGAGGCCTGGCCTACCGCCTGTTCTTCTGGATCCTCGCCCTCGCGGTCCTCAGCGCGGGGCTGCTCGGCTTCGCGTCTGCCCAGGATGCGGACGTGGACCGACGGGCGCGCGACCTCTCGATGAACGCAGAGCTCGCCCGCACGATCGCCGATGCCGCCGGCCAGGCGGTGAACGGCCGCTGGTGGCTGGTGGTCACCGGCATCGCCCTGGTCGTCTGGTTCGCCTGGAGCCTGCTGCGGGCGCTCCGCCTGGTCCAGGCCGCCGCATGGGAGGTGCCTCCCGGCCGGACCTTCCCGCACCCGGTCAGCCTGCTGGGGATGCTCTCGGTGCCGCTCGTGCTGCTGGGCCTGAGCGCCCTCACCGGGCTGCTGCGGGAGCTGTTCGGCCCGCTGAGCGGCATCGCCGCGTTCGTGGCCGGCTCGGCCGTCCTCGTCCTGCTGCTGGCCCTCGCCGCGAACCACCTGCCGGTGCCCGACGGGGTGGGCTGGACCGCCCATCTGCCCGGTGCCATCGCGTTCGTGGTCGCGCTGCAGGGCATCTCGCTGTTCGGCCAGCTCTCCCTGGCCGGGAGACTGGCCGAACAGGAGGCGCTCTACGGCGCGCTCGGCCTCGCCGCGACCATGCTGTTCGCGCTCTACCTGGTGAGCCGGGGCCTGGTGTGGGCGGTCATGCTGAACGCCGTGACCTGGCAGGTGCTCCGCGAGCGGCGGGGGCCGGACCCCGGGTGAGGCCCGGCCCGCTCGCCTCCGCTCAGGCGGGCGGCGGGAACTCGGCCACCGTCCGCCGCCGCAGGATCTCGACCCCGAGCACGAGCAGAGCCAGCAGCACGAGGCTGGCCGCGAGGCTCCGCCCGCCGCTGCTCGGGCCGAGGAGCACGCCGAGCAGCACGAGGAACCCGAGGCCGGCATAGGTCCAGGCCGGCCGGCGGAACGCCGGCACCATGGCCGGGGTCGCGGGGGCCGGGACCGGGGGCCGCGGGCCCCCCGCCGGTTCAGGGCGTCGGCGGCGAGAGCGCGGGGACGGTCGGGCCGTTGTAGTCCGGGAGCGGGCAGTGGAACCGGCCCACCACCTCGAGGAAGCGCTCACCGGATCGGGTGAGGGTCCGCTGGTCGGCCACCCGGAATGGCCCGTTGGCCAGGCGGACCTCGGTGAACGGCGGCACCTCCACGGCGTTCGTGCCCACCGAGACGACCGCCCGCGCGGCCCCGGTGCGCACCCACGCGGGGGCACGCAGCGTCTGGGTGCGGGCGGCGAGGACGACGGGGCGGGCCGCCGGGTCGTTCCGCAGCCAGGTGACCCTCCCCCGGAGGCCGATCGACTCGTTCTCGCGCTCGCGGTTGACGATCTCGAGCTCGTCCTCCGGCCGGAGGTCGCGGCGGCGCACGGTGACGGCCACCGGGACGACGAGCGCGGCGCGCCACGTCTGGCACTGCCGGGTGCCCGCCCACCCGCGGAAGGTGCGGCGCTCGCCCCGGATGGCCCAGCGCCCCGCGAAGGACGCGCCGTCGGCGGTGAGGGCGAAGGCGAAGGTGCCGCGGCGTCCGGAGCCGCCGAACCAGTCCCCCACGAGGCGCCGGCCGGCGACGCGGCCGTCCAGCCGGCTGCGCCCGCCCTCGTCGTAGCGCGAGAAGGCCGCCTGCGGGCTGCGCAGCCACACCGACATGGGCCCCCCGGCGTCGGTGCGCCAGTCGCCCTCCCACGGGAAGGGGTTCGGAGGGCGGACGAACACGATGCGGAAGCGGGTGCCGTCGCACCGCCCCCGCAGCGCGGCGCCGAAGACCGAGCCGGACCCGCGGTTGTCGGCGGGCGAGATGTAGCGCACGCTGGGCGAGCGGGCCTCGTCCAGTCCGCCCTCATCGGTGGCCGCGAACGGGTACTCGTCCCGGTCGTAGCCCGGCTCGGCCGCCACCTGCGACTGCCAGGCCGCCCGGTTGGCGTCGGCCACCGTGCGGTTGAGGGTGAGCACCGCCGGCTTGCCGGCCGCGATGGCCGCCTTCCAGTGCGCGGCCGACTCGGGGTACAGGGTCTCGTCGATCGGCACGTCGAGCACCGCGGGCCCGGGCGCGCAGGCGGCGGCCGGCGGATCCGGGACCTCGGGGGGCTCGTCCTGGGCGAGGCCGGCCCCGGGCGCCAGGAACGCCACCACGACGGCCGTGAGCCCGGCCCCGGCACCCCTCCACCCACGACGACCCGGCATCATGCGGCGCACCCTATCCGGCCGGAGCCGCCGGGACCCGCGACGGCTAAGGTCGCCGGGATGGAGCCGATCGAGGTCCGCACCCCCGACGGGGTCTTCCTGCGCGGCGAGGTCGCGGGCGACGGGCCCGCGGTCCTGCTGCTCCACGGGCTCACCGCGACCCGCCGGTACGTCCTGCACGGATCGGCCGGGGTCGAGCGGGCGGGGTTCCGGGTGATCGCCTACGACGCACGCGGCCACGGGGAGTCGTCCCCCGCTCACGACCCGGCGGCCTACACCTACGCGCACCTGGCCCGCGACGCCGTCTCGGTGCTGGACGCCTGCGGGGCCGACCGCGCGGTGCTGGTGGGCCAGTCCATGGGGGCGGCCACCGCGGCGGCGGTCGCGCTCGGGTGGCCCACCCGGGTGGCCGGCCTGGTCGCGGTGACGCCGGCCCACCGGGGCGCGCCCAGCGACCCGGCCCGCTGGGACGCACTGGCCGACGGGCTGGAGGGGGGCGGCCCGGACGGGTTCCTGGCCGCCTACGGGCGCCCGCGCGTGCCCGAGCGCTGGGCCGGCACGGTCGAGACGGTCATCCGCCAGCGCCTGGCCCGCCACCGCCACCCGGCCGCGGTGGCCCAGGCCCTGCGCCACGTGCCCCGCTCGGCCGCCTTCGACGGTATCGGGGCGCTCACGCAGGTCACCTGCCCGACGCTGGTGGTCGGGTCGCGCGACGACCTCGACCCGGATCACCCCCTGCGGATCGCCGAGGAGTGGGCGCACACGATCCCCGGCGCCCGGATCGAGGTGGAGGGCGAGGGGATGAGCCCCATCGCCTGGCGCGGCGGGGCGCTGGCGCGGCTCGTCGCCGGGTTCGCCGCCGGGACCGCGTAGCCCACCCGGCGCCGCTCTGCGGCAGGAGGCCCCGGGCGCCCGCGCCCCTCCGGGTCTTCCCGCACCCGGATCGTGGTTGTCCCCGATGCGGCGGCGGGCCCGCCGGGAGCATCGTGAGGCCCGCGGGGGCCGGACGTGAGGAGGGGTGCCGTGGCCGGCGAGCAGGTGATCGGGGCGGAGACCGCCCGGCGGGGGTGCATGGACGGGGCCGAGGCCGCCGCCCGCATCGCCCACATGCTGAGCGAGGTCGTCGCGATCTACCCGATCACGCCGGCCTCGCCCATGGCCGAGCTGTGCGACACCTGGTCGGCCGCCGGCCGGGCCAACCTCTGGGGCGCCGTGCCCGAGGTGGTGCAGATGCAGAGCGAGGCCGGCGCCGCCGGCGCGGTCCACGGGGCGCTCGTGCGCGGGGCGCTCGCGACCACGTTCACGGCGTCGCAGGGCCTGCTCCTGATGATCCCGAACATGTACAAGATCGCCGGGGAGCTGCTGCCGGGCGTCATCCACGTGGCCGCCCGGGCGGTGGCCACCCACGCGCTCTCGATCTTCGGCGACCACTCCGACGTGATGGCCTGCCGGCAGACCGGGTTCGCGATGCTCGCGTCGGGCTCGGTGCAGGAGGCGCAGGACCTCGCGCTGGTCGCCCACGCCGCGGCCCTTCGCGGGCGGGTGCCGTTCGTGCACTTCTTCGACGGCTTCCGCACCTCCCACGAGATGAACACGATCGACCTGCTCGCCGAGGAGGACGTGCGGGCGCTGGTCGACGAGCAGGACGTGCTCGCCCACCGGGCCCGCGGGCTCTCCCCGGACCACCCGGTGCTGCGCGGGTCGGCCCAGAACCCGGACGTCTTCTTCCAGTCGCGCGAGGCGGCGAACCCGTTCCACGACGCGGTCCCCGGGATCGTGGCCGGGCTCATGGCCCGCCTGGGCGAGCGCACCGGGCGCCGGTACGGGCTGGTGGAGTACGAGGGCCACCCCGAGGCCGACCGGGTGCTGGTGCTGATGGGCTCGGCCCAGGGCGCCGCCGGCGAGGCGGTGCAGGCGCTCGGCGACCGGGGCGAGCGGGTGGGCGTCCTGCGGGTCCGCCTCTACCGGCCGTTCCCGGCCGACGCGCTGGTGGCCGCGCTCCCGCCGGGAGTGCGCACCGTGGTGGTGCTCGACCGCACCAAGGAGCCCGGCGCCCCGGGCGAGCCGCTCCTGCTCGAGGTGACCTCGGCGCTCGCCGACCGGGCCATGTGGGCGGGCGAGCCGATGCCCCGGATCGTGGGCGGCCGCTACGGGCTGGGGTCCAAGGAGCTCACGCCGGCGATGGTGGCCGCGGCGCTGGCCGAGGCATCGCGGCCCGCCCCGCGCCGGCGCTTCACGCTCGGCATCCGCGACGACGTGACCGGCCTCTCGCTCGACCCCGATCCGGCCTTCCGGACGACCGAGGACGGGGTGCGGGCCGTCCTGTACGGCCTCGGGAGCGACGGCACGGTGGGCTCGGCCAAGAGCACGGTGCACATCGTCGCGGATGAGACCCCGCTCCACGCCCAGGGCTACTTCGTCTACGACTCCAAGAAGAGCGGGTCGATCACCGCGTCGCACCTGCGCTTCTCGGAGCGGCCCATCCGGTCCACCTACCTGGTGGAGCGGGCGGGCCTGGTGAGCGTGAACCAGTTCTCGCTGGTCGAGCGCATCGACGTGCTGGAGCACGCCGGCGACGGGGCGACGGTCATCCTGAACTCCCCCCACGGGCCCGAGGGCACCTGGAACGCGCTGCCCGCCGAGGTGCAGGAGCAGGTCATCGCCCGCGGCCTGCGCGTGTACGCGATCGACGCCGACCGGGTGGCCGCCGACGCCGGGATGGGCCGGCGGATCAACACCGTGATGCAGCCGTGCCTGTTCGCGCTCGCCGGCATCCTCCCGGGGGACCGGGCCATCGAGGCCATCAAGCGCTCCATCGAACGGACCTTCGCCAAGCGCGGGCACGCGGTGGTCGAGCGCAACTTCGCCGCGGTGGACCGGGCGCTCGCCGCCCTGCACGAGGTGCCGGTGCCGACCCACGCCACCAGCCATCGCCGGCGGCGGCCGCCGGTGCCCGAGGCCGCGCCGGACTTCGTGCAGCGGGTCACCGGGATGATGCTGGCCGGCCGGGGCGACCTGCTCCCGGTGAGCGCGCTGCCGGCCGACGGCGCCTTCCCGACCGCGACCGCGCGCTGGGAGAAGCGGGGCATCGCCCGCGACATCCCCATCTGGGACCCCGAGATCTGCATCGACTGCGGCCGCTGCACGGTGTTCTGCCCCCACGCGGCGATCCGGATGAAGGTGTACGAGCCGGAGGCCCTGGAGGGGGCGCCCGAGGGCTTCCCGAGCAAGCCCTTCCGCTCCAAGGAGCTGCCGGGCCGGCGCATGACGATCCAGGTGGCCCCCGACGACTGCACCGGGTGCGGGGTCTGCGTGGAGATGTGCCCCGCCCACGCGCGGGAGGAGGTGCGCCACCGCGCGATCAACATGGAGCGCGCCGCCTACCACGCCGAGGCCGAGCGGGCGCGCCTGGACGTCTTCCTGGCCCTGCCCCAGGCCGACCCCACCGCGATGGCGCCCGACTCGGTCAAGGGCTCCCAGGTGCGCGAGCCGCTGTTCGAGTTCTCCGGGGCGTGCGCCGGGTGCGGCGAGACGCCCTACCTCAAGCTGCTGACCCAGCTCTTCGGCGACCGCATGGTGGTGGCCAACGCCACCGGCTGCTCGTCGATCTACGGCGGCAACCTGCCCACCACCCCGTGGGCGGTCAACGCCGACGGGCGCGGGCCGGCCTGGGCCAACTCGCTGTTCGAGGACAACGCGGAGTTCGGCCTGGGGATGCGGATCGCGATCGACCATGCCGCCGGCCAGGCCCGGGCCCTGCTGGAGCGGCTCGCGCCGCTGGTGGGCGAGGACCTCGCCGGGGAGATCCTCACCGCCCGGGGGCGCGACGACGCCGCGGTGGCGGCCCAGCGCGTGCGGGTGGCCCGCCTCAAGGAGAAGCTCGAGGGGATGCGGGAGTTCTGCACCGGCTCCTGCGAGGAGCTCCTCAGCCTGGCCGACGACCTGGTCCCGCGCAGCGTGTGGATCGTCGGGGGCGACGGCTGGGCCTACGACATCGGCTCGGCCGGCCTGGACCACGTGCTCGCCGCGGGGCGCGACGTCAACGTGCTGGTGCTCGACACCGAGGTCTACTCCAACACCGGCGGGCAGGCGTCCAAGGCCTCCCCGCGCGGCGCGTCGGCCAAGTTCGCCTCGTCCGGCAAGGGCTCGGCCAAGAAGGACCTGGGGATGATCGCGAGCGCCTACGGCGACGTGTTCGTGGCCCAGGTGGCGATCGGCGCCGACCCCACCCACGCGGTCAAGGCGCTGCTGGAGGCCGAGGCGTGGCCCGGGCCGTCGCTGGTCATCGCCTACTCGACCTGCATCGCGCACGGCTTCGACATGGTCCGCTCGATGAGCCACCAGTCCGACGCGGTGAGGAGCGGGTACTGGCCGCTGTGGCGCTACCACCCGGGCGTCGCCGAGCACGAGCACCCGATGCGCCTGGACTCCAAGCCGCCCTCGGTGCCGGTCAAGCAGTTCGCGCTGCAGGAGGCCCGCTTCGCGATGCTCGCCCGCTCGGATCCCGAGCGGTTCGAGCACCTGCTCGCCCTGGCCCAGGCCGACGTGGACGAGCGCCGGCGGCTGTACGAGCAGCTCGCCGGGGTCGAGCGCACGGTCCCGCACGAGGACGACCCGGGCCCGGAGGCCACATGAGCGACCTGTCGACCACCTGGCTCGGCCTGCCCCTGCGCACGCCGCTGGTGAGCGGCCCGAGCCCGCTCGCCCACGACCTCGACGGGGTCATGCGCCTGGAGGAGGCGGGCGCCGCGGCCATCGTGCTCCCGTCGCTGTTCGAGGAGCAGATCACCCGGGACCAGGTCCAGCTCGACGGGGTGCTCGGGCGGGGCGCGGGCGCGTTCGCCGAGGCGGCCGCCGGCTACTTCCCCGACCTGGACGAGTACAACCTCGGCCCCGACCGCTACCTGGCCCTCATCGCCCAGGCGCGGGCCCGGTGCGCGGTGCCGGTCATCGGGTCGCTCAACTGCAGCCGGCTCGGGGAGTGGACCCGCTACTCGCGCTGGGTCGAGGACGCCGGCGCCTCGGCGATCGAGCTGAACCTGTACGACGTGCCGGTGGACCCCGCGGTGCGGGCCGCGGATGTCGAGCGCGCCTACGCCGAGGTGGTCGGCGCCGTGCGCGAGGCCACCCGCCTGCCCGTCGCGGTCAAGCTCGCCCCCTACTTCACCGCCCTCCCGGCGCTCGCGGCGGCGCTCGTCGAGGCCGGGGCGGACGGGCTGGTGCTCTTCAACCGGCTCTACCAGCCCGACCTGGACCTGGAGACCCTGCGGGTGACCCCGCGCCTGGTGCTCTCCGCCCCGGTCGAGGCGTCGCTGCCCCTGCGCTGGGTCGGGATCCTCCACGGCCGGGTGGACTGCGACCTGGCCGCCACCGGCGGGGTCCACGACGCCCCGTCGGCGCTCAAGGCGCTGCTGGTCGGAGCGTCCTGCGTGATGATGGCCTCCGCGCTGCTCAGGCGGGGTCCCGGCCTGCTGCGCGACACCGAGCGCGAGATGGCCCGGTGGATGGACGAGCGCGGCTACGGATCGGTCACCGAGCTCATCGGCAGCGCCAGCATGCGGTCGGGCCGCGACCCGGCGGCCTTCGAGCGGGCGAACTACCTGACCGCCATCACCAACTGGGCCGGCGAGCACGAGGTGTGACCGGCGCTTGCCCCCGGGCCGCCGGGCTGCGAGGCTGCCCGGCGCCGTGAGCGACCCGCCGAACCCGTTCGAGCAGGACCTGCCCCGCCGGCTGATCCCCCCGACCATCCTGGTCATCTGCGGGGTGACCGGCGACCTGGCCGCGCGCAAGCTCCTGCCCGCGGTGTACGAGCTGGCCCTCGGGGGGGAGCTTCCGGAGGAGTTCCGCCTGGTCGGCGTGGCCCGCGGGAGCGACCCGGAGCACTTCATGGCCCGGGCGCGCGAGAGCGTGGAGCAGTTCGCCCGCTCGGGGCTCGACGCCGACCTGTGGGGACGGGTCATCGCCCCGCGGATGAGCTACCTGGACGGCGACCTGACCGACCCGGAGCTCTTCACCCGCCTCCACGCCCACCTGGACGAGCTCGACGCCGCGGCCGGCGTGCGGAGCCAGCGCCTGGTCTACCTGGCCGTGGCCCCCTCGCTCTTCGGCCCGGCCGCGACCTCGCTCGGCAAGGCCGGGCTCGCCCGCGGGTCCGACCCCCAGGTCAAGGTCATGGTCGAGAAGCCCTTCGGGCGCGATCTGGAGTCCTCCCGGGCGCTCGACGCGGCCATCCACGGCGCGTTCGACGAGCCGCAGATCCTCCGGGTCGACCACTACCTGGGCAAGGAGACCGTCCAGAACCTCCTGGTCTTCCGCTTCGGCAACGGCATCTTCGAGCCGGTCTGGAACCGCCGCTACGTCGACAACGTGCAGCTCACCGTGGCCGAGGAGCTCGGGATCGGCCACCGCGCCGACTACTACGACCGGTCCGGGGCGCTCCGGGACGTGGTCCAGAACCACGCCCTGCAGCTGCTCTCGCTGATCGCGATGGAGCCGCCGGCCACCTTCGCCGCCGAGGCGGTGCGCGACGAGAAGGTGAAGCTGCTGCGGGCCATCAGCCCGTTCTCGGCCGAGGACGTGCTCCGCGACACCGTGCGGGCCCGCTACACCTCGGGCGAGATCGACGGCGAGCCGGTGCCCGGATACCTCGAGGAGGACGGGGTCCCGGCGGGCTCGACCACCGAGACCTTCGCGGCGCTCCGGCTGGAGATCGCCAACTGGCGCTGGGCCGGGGTCCCGTTCTACGTGCGCACGGGCAAGCGCCTGCCGGTGCGCGACACCGAGATCGTGATCACCTTCCGGCCCGCGCCGCACCTGCCCTTCGGGCCCGACGCCGGCGCCGTGCGCCCGAACCAGCTGGTGCTCTCGGTGCAGCCCGACGAGGGCGCCTCGCTCCGGATCACCGCCAAGGCCCCCGGGCCCGAGATGCGGCTGCGGCCCGTGCGCATGGACTTCCAGTACGGGTCGGCGTTCATGCGGGCCTCGCCCGAGGCCTACGAGCGCCTGCTCCTCGACGCCATGCGCGGCGACGCGACGCTGTTCGCCCGGGCCGACGAGGTCGACGCCGCCTGGCGGGTGGTGGACCCGGTGCTCGCGGCCTGGGCCCGGGACGAGGCCCCCCTCGACCACTACCGGGCCGGGAGCCAGGGCCCCGGGTCGGCCGAGCAGCTCATGGTCCGGGACCACCGGGAGTGGCGGCGGCTGTGAGCGCCCGGGCGCCCGAGCCCGCCGAGCGGTCCGACTGGCGCGGGGAGGGCGTCGCGGTGTCCGAGGTCGCGGCCGAGCTCCGGCGCCTCACCGCCGAGCACATGCACCACGAGCACGGCCACGCGAGCACCTGGACCCTCAACCTCATCGTGACCCCGGCCCGCCGGGACCGCGTGCAGGCGGGCCTGGACTCGCTGCACGAGCGCATCCCGGCGCGGATGGTCGTCCTGCACGAGCACGAGGCGGAGCGGATCGACGCCGCGGTGACCGTCCACTGCCAGACCGGCGATCAGGGGCGCCGGGGCTACTGCCACGAGGAGATCGACCTGGTGTGCGACCGCGCGCACCTGGACCGGGCCGGCGGAGTGGTCCACCCGCTCCTGGTGGCCGATCTGCCGACCGTCGTCTGGGTCGCGGGCTCCGACACCCGGGCCGCCGAGGCCGTGGCCCCGCTCGCCGAGCGGATCCTGGTCGACTCGGCCGCCGGCGCCGACGCCATGGCCGCCCTGCGCCGGGCCGCGGCGCTCCGCCGCCACGGGCACGTCGACGACGCCGCCTGGCACCGGCTGGACCGCTGGCGCAAGCGGCTGGCCGGCGCGTGTGACCCGGCACCGGGCCGCGAGGTCGCCCTGGCCGCCGACCGCCTGGAGGTGCGCCACGGCGCGGAGGCCGGCGTGCTCGGGCTGCTCCTGGCCGGATGGGCCGCCGCGCGCCTGGGCTGGCGGGACCTCCGCCTGCCCCCCGGCCCCGAGGCTCGCCGCGGGACCGCGGTCCGCGCCGACGGCGCGCCGGTCGCGATCGACCTGGTCCCGTTCGACGGCCCGCCCGCCACCCGGGTCATCGGCGTGACCCTCGGCGCCGGGGAGCGGGAGATCCGCCTCGAGCGCCCCCTCGGGCCCCGCCCGCCGGAGACGCTGGCCGACACCCTCGCGGGGATGGCCGACCCGGCCCCGGGCTACGACGACGCGCTCCGCGCCCTGGGGGCCTGACCGCGCGGGATCCGCCGGCGCCACCGGCTAGGGTTCCGCATCGCCTCCATCCTGGCCCTCGCGGCGGCCGTGGTGTTCGCCCTCTCGACCGTCCTCCAGCAGAAGGGGACCTTCGCGGTCGAGGGCGGGATCTCGCTGCGCCGGCCGCGGGCGTTCCTGAAGCTGCTCATCACGCCCGTGTGGCTCGCCGGCATGGGGGTCATGGTGCTCGGCTGGGCGCTCCAGGCCGCGGCGCTGGACGGCGGGGAGGTCGCGATCGTGCAGACCTTCCTCACGATGACCCTGGTCTTCGTGCTGCCGCTGGGGTGGTGGCTCACCGACCAGCGGGTCTCGCGCCGGGAGGTCGTGGCCGCGGTCCTGGTCGTGCTCGGGCTCGTGGTCTTCTCGCTGGTCGGCGACCCGGCCGAGGGCCGCAGCGACGCCCCGTCCTGGCAGTGGCTCGCGTCGACCGCCGCGGTCGCCGTGCTCTCGGTGCTCATCCTGCGCATCTGGAGCGACCGGGGCCCGGCCGCCCGGGCGGCGGCCAACGGCGCGGTGAGCGGCGCCACCGCGGCGCTGCTCGCGGTCATGGCCAAGCCGGTGCTCGACGACCTGAAGGACGGCCTGGGCGCCCTGCTCACGGATCCCAAGACCTACCTGGTCGTCGTGCTCGCGATCCTCGGGGTGGTCTTCCAGCAGGTGGGCCTGGGCACCGGCTTCCTCGCCCCCACGGTGGCCTCGGGCTCGGTGCTGAACCCGGTGCTCTCGGTCATCCTGGGGGCGGTCGTGCTGCAGGAGACCCTGGCGCGGCCCACCTGGCGCGCGGTGGTGGGCTGCGCCGGCCTGGCCCTCGCCCTGGCCGCCGCGGTCGTGATCACCATGTCCCACTCGGGCGCCCCGCCGCCCGCGGCGGCCGGGACGGGCGCCGAGCCCCCTACCCCTCCTCCACCCGCGCCCGGAAGCCCCGCCCCGACATGAGGTCCAGGGCGCGGCGGGCGGCGTCGGCCCCGGCGACGGTGAGCTCGAGCTCCCCCTCGTCCTCCTCGGGCCCGGCCGGGCGCAGGTCGAGGTCCTCGATGTTGATGTGGGCGTGCCCCAGGGCGGTCGCGACCTCCGAGAGCACGCCGACCCGGTTGGGGACGCCGATCACCACCCGCCACGGGCCCGCGGCCTCGGCCGGGACGGGCTCCTCCTGGCGCAGGCGCTCACGGCCCTCGGCGGCGCCCTGGATGAAGGCCTCGAGCCAGGCCCGGTCGCCGCGGCGGAGCGCCTCGCCCACCTCGGTCAGGCGGGCGGCATGGTCGGCGACGACCGCGCCGAGCGCCTCGCGGTTGGCCAGCAGGATGTCGGCCCACAGGGGCGGGTTGGACCCGGCCACCCGCGTGAGGTCGCGGAACGAGGGCCCGGCCGACCGCAGCGCCTCACGGCCGCTCGGGGTGGTCTCGGCCGCCTGGCGGATCAGGGCGGCGGCGATGACGTGGGGCAGGTGCGAGACCATCGCCATGAGCCGGTCGTGGACCGCCGCGTCGATCGCCACCGGATGCGCGCCGAGGGCCAGGACCAGGGCGTGGAGCCGGCGGTAGAGGTCCGGGCGTGCCTCCGGGGCCGGCGTGAGGAAGTAGGTCGCCCGCTCGAACAGGTCGGCGCGGGCGTGCTCCACCCCCGGCCGCTCGCCCCCGCACACCGGGTGGCCGCCCACGAAGCGCTCGCGCTCGGCCGGCCCCAGGGCCGCGAGGACCCCGGCCTTGGCCGAGCCCACGTCGCTGACCAGGGTGTCCGGCCCCGATGCGGCGAGCACCCGCCGCGCGAGCGCCGGGATCTCGCCCACCGGGGCGGCCAGGAACACCGCCGAGCAACCGGCCGCCGCCGCCTCGGGCGAGTCCGCGGCCGTGCTGATCGCCCCGCGGCCGAGCGCCGCCCGGAGCGCCGCCGGGCTCGGGTCCGACCCCCGCACCACCAGGCCGGGCAGCCGGTCGCGCAGCGCGAGGCCGAGCGACCCGCCGATCAGGCCGACGCCGACCACGGCGACCGGCCCGGCCTGACCGGCGGTCATCGGCGGCTCAGACGGCGGCGGGGACCGGCTCGCCGCCGGTCATGACGAGGCCCATCAGGTCCACGCACCGCTTCACGTCGGCCACCCAGGCCGCGAAGGTGTCGGACCGGATCTGCTGCGGCCCGTCGCAGAGCGCGTGCTCGGGCGCGGGGTGCACCTCGACGATGAGCCCGTCGGCGCCGGCCACGACGGCCGCGCGGGCCATGGGCAGGATCAGGTCGCGCCGGCCCGCGGCGTGGGAGGGGTCGACGATGACCGGCAGGCAGGAGAGCTGCTTGGCCACCGGCACCGCCGAGATGTCCAGGGTCGAGCGGGTCGCCGTCTCGAACGTGCGGATGCCGCGCTCGCACAGGATGATCTGGTCGTTGCCCTCCTTGGCCACGTACTCGGCCGAGAGCAGCCACTCCTCGATGGTGTTGGCCAGGCCCTTCTTGAGCAGCACCGGCCGGTCGGTGCGGCCCACCTCGCGCAGCAGGTCGAAGTTCTGCATGTTGCGCGCGCCGAGCTGGATGACGTCGGCCACCTCGAGCACGTCCTCGAGCTGGCGCAGGTCCATGACCTCGGTGACCACCGGAAGGCCGGTCTCCTCGCGCGCCTCGGCCAGGATCTCCAGCGCCGGCTTGCCCAGCCCCTGGAAGGTGTAGGGCGAGGTGCGCGGCTTGTAGGCCCCGCCGCGCAGCAGCGACGCGCCGGCCGCCTTGACCGCCCGGGCGGTGGACAGCGTCTGCTCGCGGTCCTCCACCGTGCAGGGGCCGGCGATGAGCCCGAAGGCCCCGCCCCCGAAGCGGCGGCCGGCCACGTCGACCACGCGGTCGCCGTGGCGGAACTCGCGCGAGACGATCTTGTAGGGCTTGAGGATGGGGACGACCTTCTCCACCCCGGGCTCCCCGAGCAGGTCGAGCTGGGCCACCAGCTCCCGGTCGTCGCCGATGGCGCCGATGACGGTCACGAACTCACCGCGGGACAGATGCGCGCGGGCGCCCGCCTCGGCGATGCGGTCGACCACGGCCTGGATCTGGGCCTCGGTCGCCCCCTCCTGCATGACGATCATCATGGTGGCGTCGGTCCTCTCAGTGGCTCTCGGCGCGCGCGGCGCGTCCGGGGTTGCTGGGGCTGGTGGCCTCCCGCACGGCCGCCATGGCGGCCAGGAAGGCGTCGTTCTCGTGCGGCGCCCCGATGGTGACCCGGATGCGTCCCGGGCAGCCGAGCGCGGCGCCGTCCCGGACGATGACGCCGAGCCGCAGGAGCTGCTCGTGGACGGCGGGGACGTCGCCCCCCGGATCCGCCGTGGGCCCGCCAAGGATACCCGGATCGAGCAGGAGGAAGTTGGCCTCGCTCGGGAGCGTCGCCACGCCGGTCGCGGCGAGCGCCGCGGCCACCCGGCCCCGCTCGGCCACCGCCTCGCGCACCCGGGCGTGGACGGCCGAGGGGTGGCGCAGGCTCTCGAGCGCGGCGGCCTGCGCGAGCGTGCCGGTGTTGAAGGGCTGGCGCACCCGGTCGAGCGCCTGCACCCAGCCCGGGCTCCCCACCCCGTAGCCCACCCGCAGGCCGCAGAGCCCGTAGGCCTTGGAGAAGGTGCGGGTCACCAGCAGGTTGGGCCGGGTGCGCGCCATCACCATGACCCGGCCGGCGTCGGGGGCCGACACGAAGTCGAAGTACGCCTCGTCGACCAGCACCGCGAGGTCCTCGGGGACCAGGTCCAGGAACCGCTCGATCGCGTCGGCCGGGCGGTGGACCCCGGTCGGGTTGTTGGGGTTGCAGATGAGCACCAGCCGGGTGCGCTCGTCGCAGGCGGCGGCCATCGCGTCGAGGTCGAGCCCGCCGTCGGGGGCGAGCGGGACCGCCACCGCCTGGGCGCCGGCGGCGGCCGCGACGTGGGGGTAGATCTGGAACGAGGGGTCGGGGTGGACCACGGTGGTCCCGGGGTCCATCAGCGCCTGGCCGGCGAGCAGGATGAGCTCGCAGGAGCCGTTGCCCACCGCGACCTGGTCGGGGCCCACCCCGTGGCGGTCGGCCAGGGCGCGCCGCAGCGCCCGCGCCGCGCCGTCGGGGTAGCGGTTGAGGCCCGCGAGCCCCTCGCGCAGCACCTGCTCCACCTGCGGCAGCGGCGGGAACGGGCTCTCGTTGGAGGCCAGCCGGATCGCCGCGTCGAGCCCGTAGCGCGCGAGCACCTCGGCCGTGGTCAGGCCGGGCTGATACCGCGGGATGGCGTCGAGGCGGGGGCTCAGGCGGATGGTCACGGCCCGGGATTGTCGCACGGCGCCGGCCCGGCGCTTGGGTACGATTCGGGTCCGCCCGCGAGCCCACCGGGAGTGTGCGGTGCCGACGGTCCTGGTGATCGACGACGAGGATGAGGTCCGGCTGGTGGTCCGGCGCGTCCTGGAGCGCGCCGACCTCGGGGTGATCGACGCGCCGGGCGGCCGCCAGGGGCTCAGGCTGCTCTACCAGCAGCGCCCCGACGTGGTCATCCTCGACGTGGCCATGCCCGGGCTCGACGGCTGGCAGACGCTGGAGCGCGTGCGCGAGGTCTCCGACGTGCCGGTGATGATGCTCTCGGCCCACGATGACGAGCTGGACCGGGTCCGGGGCCTGCGGCTGGGGGCGGACGACTACATCGGCAAGCCGTTCGGCCCGCGCGAGCTGGCCGCGCGGGTCCACGCGCTGCTGCGCCGGGTGCCCGGCGGCGGGCGCACCCGGGAGACGGTCGACACCGGGTACCTGCGCCTGGTGCCGGCCGCCCGGGAGGTCAGCTGCGGCGGCCGCCGGGTTGACCTGACGCCGCTCGAGTTCCGCCTCATCACCGCGCTCGCGGCCGAGGCCGGCGTCGCGGTGCCGGCCGAGCGCCTGGTGCGGGCGGTCTGGGGCGGCCCCGAGGGGGTGGAGGACGGGCAGCTCTCCCTGGTCGTGAGCCGGCTGCGCAAGAAGCTCGGGACCGACCCGCGCACCGGCGAGAGCCCGGTCGAGACGGTGCGCGGCTTCGGGTACCGGCTCCATCAGGACGGCGATCCGGACGCCTCGTGACCCCGGACGGGCAGGTCATCCTGCTCGGACCGGACGCGCGGGTGAGCGCCGTGCACGGCGAGGGCCCCCTGGCGCCGGACCCGGGCTCGGCGGCCGGGCAGCCGCTCGAGGCGGTGCTCGGCACGGCGGGGGCCGATCCCGCCGCCGGCGCCGCCGCGGCCGAGGCGGCCCGGGCGGCGGCGGGCGGGCGGGCGGCGGACCTCGCGCTGGTGCTCCCCGAGGCCGGCCGGGTCGTGGGGCTCCGGATCGTCCCCGACCCCCCGGGCGGGGGCGCCGTCCTGATCGTCCACGGTGGCGAGGGTGAGGAGTCGGTCCTGGTCGGCGGCGCCGGCCGCGTCGGCTGGTCCTCCTCGGCCGCCCGCGTGCGGGGCTGGCACCCGGGAGGGCTCCTCACCGACCGGGTCCACCCGGCCGACCACGCGGCGCTCGACGCCGCCCGGGCCGGGCCGGCGGTGGCCCGGGTGCGGACGCACAGCGGAGGCTGGGAGTGGATGCAGTGCCGGACCCGGCCGGCCGCCGGGGGCGGGCGCCTGGTGACCTGGACGCCCGCGCCCGGGGGCGCGGCGGCCGAGCGGGCGCTCCACTCCGCCGAGGAGCGCTTCCGGCACGTGGTCACCGCCATGCGCGAGGGTGCCGTGCTGCGCTACGCCGACGGGCGGATCGGCATGGCCAACCCCGCGCTCTGCCGCATGTTCGGCCGCACCGAGGCCGAGGTCCTGGCCGGCGCCCCCTGGGCCCGGGAGGGGGTGGTGCGGGCCGACCGCACCCCGATGCCGCCGGAGGAGTTCCCCACCCACCGCACGCTCGCCACCGGGCAGCCACTCGACGACGTGCTGATCGGCTTCGTCCGCGCCGACGGCGAGCTCCGCTGGGCGGAGGTCTCCACCCGCCCGCTGTTCGACCTCGGCGCCGACCGGCCCTCGGGGGTGGTCGGCACCCTGGTCGACGTGACCGACCGGCTCGCCGCCGAGCAGGCCCTGCGGGCGGCGCACGACGCGTACCGGAGCCTGCTGGACAACGTCCCCGACGCGGTCGTCCGCATCGACCGCCGGGGCCGCTGCGTCGCCGCCAACGCGGCCAGCGCCGCGCTCCTCGGGACGCCGGTCGACCGCCTGGTGGGGGCCGAGCCCCACGAGGTCGCCGTCGGGACGCCCGGCGAGCGCCAGCAGTGGCGGCTGGTGGTCCAGGCGGTGCTCGCCGACGGCCGGCCCCGGGGGTCGCACGCGCGCGCGGAGGTCCACGGCCGGACGCGCGACCTGGACGTGCGGGTGCTCCCCGAGCGCGACCCCGACGGCACCGTGACCAGTGCGCTGGTGGTCATGCGCGACGAGACCGGCCGGCTGGAGGCCGAGCGGGCCCGGGAGGCCAGCGAGGTCCGCTACCGGGCGCTGGTCGAGGACCTGGGCGAGATGGTCTTCCGGTTCCGCTTCGCCCCCGAGCGGCGCTATGAGTACGTGAGCCCGTCCTCGGTGGCCCTCATCGGGCGCACCCCCGAGGACCACTACGCCGACCCCGAGCTCTTCATGCGGATCATCCACCCCGACGACCTGCCGGCGATCCTCGCGGCCCAGTCCGACCCGGGTGCGCTGGCCCACCCGCGGCGGCTCCGGCTCATCCACGCCGACGGCGACGTGCGGTGGGTGGAGATGCGCAGCCGCCTCGTCGAGGACGACGAGGGCGGCCTCGTCCTGCACGGGGTGGTCCGCGACGTCACCGAGCAGATGATCGGCCAGGAGCGCCAGGCCCTGGCCGCCCGCGAGCGCGGCGAGCTGGTGGCCCTGGTCTCACACGAGCTGCGCGCGCCGCTCGCCTCGCTGGAGACGCTGCTGTCGTTCGCCCTGCAGGACCAGGGGCGGGCGGACGCCCCCGACGTGACCGCCTACGTGGGGATGGCCCTGCGGCGGGTGTCGCGCCTGCGGCGCCTGGCCGCCGATCTCACGGTGATGACCCAGCTCGACGCCGACCGCCTGCGGCTGCGGCTGGCCGACGTGGACCTCGGAGAGCTGGTGGACGACCTGGTCGGGCCGGTGGCCCGGGAGGCCGCGGGCGGGGACGTGGCCCGGGTCGAGGCCGACACCCGGCCGGTGCTCGCCTACGCCGACCGCGACCGCATCGGCCAGGTCGTGGACAACCTGGTGGCCAACGCCCTGAAGTTCGGCCCGCGGCAGGGACGGGTGCGGGTCGAGGTCGACGGCGACGCCCAGCACGCCCGGCTCACGGTGACCGACGAGGGGCCCGGGGTCCCGCCCGCAGAGCGGGAGCGGGTCTTCGAGCGCTTCCACCGGGTGGCCGGGGCGGCGGGCAACGTGCCCGGCAGCGGCCTGGGCCTGGCCATCGCCCGCGCCATCGTCGAGGCGCACGGCGGGCGCATCTGGCTGGAGGACGGGCCGGGCGGCCAGGGACTGGCCGCCCGGGTCGAGCTTCCCCGCGAGGGGCCCGCCGTCACGCCACCCTGAACCGGGCCACCAGCCGCTCGAGCTCCTCGGCGGTCTCGGCCACCGAGGCCGCCGCGGCCGCGACCTCCTCGGCCGCCGACGAGGTCTCCTCGGTGGTGGCGGCCACCTCCTCGGCCGAGGCGGCGTTCTCCTGGCTGACCCCGGCGATCTCGGTGGTGCGGTCCTGCACCACCGCCGTGCCGGCGCGCAGCCGGCCGCCGGCCTGGGCGACCCGCTCCACCTGGACGGCCAGCCGGGTGACCTGCTCGCCGATCTGGCCGAACGCGCGGCCGGCCGCGTCGACCCGCTCGCCGCCCGCCTCGACCTCGCGCCGGCCGTCCTCGACGGCCCGCACCGCGCGCTCGGTCTCGGCCTGGATGTCGCGGACGATCCCCGCGATGGTGCCCGCCGACGCGTTGGCCTCCTCGGCCAGCTTGCGCACCTCGTCGGCCACGACCGCGAAGCCGCGGCCGGCGTCGCCGGCCCGGGCCGCCTCGATGGCCGCGTTCAGGGCGAGCAGGTTGGTCTGGCCGGCGATCTCGGTGATCGTCCCGACGATCTCGCCGATGGCCGCGCTCTTGGCCGACAGGGCCTCGATGGCCTGGGCGATCTGCTCGCTGCCCTCGGCGACCCGGCCCATCGCGGCCTCCGCCTCGTGCGCGGTGTCGGCGCCGGCGCCGGCGGCCTCGTCGGCCCCCCGCGCGAGGTCGGCGGCCTCGGCGCTGGCCTCGGCCACCTGGTCGGCCTCGCCCACGATCTCCTGCACCGCGTCCAGGGCCGCCTGCGCGCTCTGGGACTGGTCGCTCGACCCCGCGGCGACCGAGTCGATGGTGGCGGCGATCTGCCCCACCGCCGATCCGCTCTCCTCGGCGGCCGCGGCCATCTCGCGCGCCGCGGCCGACTGGGTGCCCGCGGCGGCGACCACGCGGCCGACGACGTCGCGCATCTGCCCGATCATGTCGTCGTAGGCCCGCGAGACCTGGCCGGTCTCGTCCCTGGCCGACGAGCCCACCTCGGCGGTGAGGTCGCCGTCGGCGGCCTTGGCCGTGGCCTCGCGCAGGCGCGCGAGCGGCCCGACCACCGACCGGGCGATGGCCAGCGCGAGCAGCGCCGCCAGGAGGACCACGCCCACGAGCACGCCGATGATGATCCAGCGCGCCCGGGCGGCCGCCGACCGCGCCGCGGCCGTCTCGCCCACCAGGTCGCGCTTCTCGTCCTCGGCCAGCCGGCCGGCGGTCTCGTGGACCCGGTCGAGCGGGGCGGCGGCCGCCCCGAGCGCACCGGCGGCGCCGGCGGCGTCACCGGCGGCCACCGCCTTGGCCGCGCGCTCGGCCGCGGCGGTGAACAGGTCGTGGTCGCGCGCCATCGACCGCAGGTCGGCGGTCAGGTCGGGGTCGCCCTTCCGGTTCAGCACGGCGATCAGCGCGTCGTACTCGTCGCGGTGCTCGCGGAAGGTGGCGAGCGCCTGGGGGCGGCCGGTCATGACGTGCTCCCGGATCGCCGCCGCCTGGATGAAGACCAGGCCGTTCAGCTCGGCCAGCTCCCGGGACTGCTCGGCCTCCTCCTCCAGGACCCCCTGATAGCTCGAGGTGGCCCCGCCGAGGGCCCAGATGCCCACCCCCCCGACGATCACCGCCAAGAGCAGCACGATGCCGAACGCCCCGAGCAGCCGGGTGCGGACGCGGAGGTTGCACAGCCAGGCCATCACGACTCCTTCGGAAAGGCGGCGGCGGCGGCGTGCACGGGCGCGCACCGCGCCACTCGCCCTCCCGGAATCGGTCGCGGCCGTGACCGGTCCGTATCAGGGGCATCGTGCGGATCTGTCGTTCTGCTGTCAACGCCCGCCGACCGCGGGGTGGGGCAATCCGTACCGACGACCGCGCCGCCGTCTGCGACGATCGGCCCATGACCCGCACGGTCCTGATCGTCGACGACCATCCGGGCTTCCGGGTGAGCGCGCGGCTCATCCTCGAGGCCGCCGGCTGGCAGGTGGTCGGGGAGGCCGCCGACGGCACCGCCGCCCTCGCCGCCGCGGCCACGCTGCGGCCCGAGGTGGTCCTGGTGGACGTGACCCTGCCGGACGCCGACGGCTTCGAGGTGGCCGCGCGCCTGACCGGCGGGCCGGCGCCGCCCGAGGTGGTGGTCGTCTCCAGCCGCGACGACGCGGTCTACGGCCCGCTCGCCGTGGACAGCGGCGCCCGCGGCTTCCTGCCCAAGGACTGCCTCTCGACCTCCGCCCTGGCGGCGATGCTCACGTGACCACGCGCCTCGCCGGGTCGGCCGCGACCGCCGCGCGCCCACGGACGCTCCGCCTGCCCCGGCTCGGGACGCTCCAGACCGCGCTCCTGGTGATCGGGATCGTCGGCGCCGCCGAGGGGGCCGCCTTCCTCGGGCTCCACGCGGTCAGCGACCACTCGACGCAGCCGATCGCGATCACGGTGATGCAGGCCCTGGTGGGCTGGGCGTTCGTCGGCGTCGGCCTGTTCGCCTGGGCCCGGCGGCCGGACAACCGCGTGGGCGCCCTCATGACCGCCGCCGGCCTGGCGTGGTTCCTGCACGGCCTGGTGGCGTCGAACGCGGCGGCGTTCTACACCGCGGGCCTGGTGCTCCAGCACCTGATGCTCCCGCTCGCGTTCGCGCTGCTCGCCTTCCCCACCGGGCGCCTGGAGCGGCGGGCCGAGCGCACCCTGGTGGCGGGCGCCTGGGTCTTCGCCATCCCGGTCACCCTGCTCGCCACCCTGCTCGGGGCGGACATCGAGGGCGCGGGGGCCGACGCGCCGGAGAACCTGCTGGCCCTGACCGACGACCCGGCCGTGGCCGACGCCGCCACGGCCGCGTTCGCGGCCGCCGCGGTGGCGCTGGCGGTGTGGCTGGTGGTGGTGATCGCGGTGCGCTGGCGGGGGTCCACCCCGCCGCAGCGACGCGAGATCGCCCCCATCGTGGTGACCGGGGCCGCCGCGGGCGCCCTCTTCGGGCTGCACGTGCTCCTGCTGGTGGCGGGCGCGGCCGACGGCGCCCAGACCGCGACCAAGGCCGCCTGCCTGCTCGCCCTGGCCGGCCTGCCGTTCGGGTTCCTGCTCGGCCTGGTGCGCGCCCGCGTGGTCGCCGGCCGCGCCGTGAGCCGGGTGGTCGAGGAGCTCGGCACCTCGCCGCGGGTCGAGCTCCGGGCGCTCCTGGCCGACGCCCTGCGCGACCCCTCCCTGGAGGTGGCCTTCCGGGTCGCCGACGGCTACGTGGACCCGGAGGGGCGCCCGGTGACGCTGCCCGGGCCCGGGACGGGGCGCTCCTGCACCCCGGTCGAGCGGGAGGGCCGCACGGTCGCGGTGATCGTCCACGACCCGGCCCTCGACCGGGAGGCCGACGTGGTCCGCGCCGCGGGCGGGGCGGCCGCCCTCGCGCTCGAGAACGCGCGCCTGGAGGCCGAGCTCCGGGCCCGGGTGGGCGAGCTCGCCGCCTCCCGGGCGCGCATCATCGCCGCGGGCGACGAGGAGCGGCGGCGCCTCGAGCGCGACCTGCACGACGGCGCCCAGCAGCGCCTGGTCGGCCTCGCCCTGCGGCTCGGGCTCGCCCGCCAGGCCGTTCCCGACGACGGCCCCGCCGCGGTGGCGCTCGACGGGGCCATGGACGAGCTGCGCGGGGCCATCGCCGAGCTGCGCGAGCTCGCGCGGGGCATCCACCCGGCGGTGCTCACCCAGCGCGGGCTCGGCCCGGCCCTCGAGGGGCTGGTCGCCCGGGCGCCGGTCCCCGTCGAGGTCGAGGCGATGCCGGCCGCGCGGCTGCCGGCGGCGGTCGAGGTGGCCGCGTACTTCGTGATCGCCGAGGCGCTCACCAACGTGGCCCGCTACTCGGGCGCCGACCGGGCGGCCGTGCGGGTGGCCCGCGACGACGGCCTGGCGGTCATCGAGGTGCGCGACGACGGCCGCGGCGGCGCCGACCCGGCGACCGGGACCGGGCTGCGGGGGCTGGCCGACCGCGTCGGCGCCCTGGACGGGCGTCTCGTGGTCGACTCGCCGCCGGGCCGGGGCACCCTGGTGCGCGCGGAGGTCCCGTGCGGATCGTGATCGCCGAGGACTCGGTGCTCCTGCGCGAGGGCATCGCGCGGCTCCTGGCCGACGCCGGCCTGGAGGTGGTCGGCCAGGCCGGCGACGCCGTCGAGCTCATGCGGATGGTCGCCCTGCGCGGGCCGCAGGTCGCGCTGGTCGACGTGCGGATGCCGCCCACCCACACCGACGAGGGCCTGCGCGCGGCGCGGGCGATCCGGCAGGGCCATCCGGGCTGCGGGGTGCTGGTGCTCTCGCAGTACCTGGAGGAGGGCTACGCCATGGACCTGCTGGGCGAGGACGCCCGCGGGCTCGGCTACCTGCTCAAGGACCGGGTGATGGACGTGGACCGCCTGGTCGACGCCGTGCGCCGGGTGGGCGAGGGCGGCTCGGTGCTCGACCCCGAGGTGGTCAGCCGCCTGGTCGGGCGCCGCCGGCGCGACGACCCGCTGGACGCGCTCACCCCCCGCGAGCGCGAGGTGCTCGGCCTGATGGCCGAGGGCCGCTCCAACCGCGGGATCGCCGAGCACCTGGTGGTGACCGAGCGGGCGGTGGAGAAGCACGTCACCGGCATCTTCGGCAAGCTCCGGCTCCCCGCCGCGCCCGAGGACCACCGGCGCGTGCTCGCGGTCCTGACGTTCCTGCGGGCCTGAGCGGCGGCGTCAGCCGCAGGCGACGAGCTTGCGGTGGACGAACGGCCCCAGGAGCTCGGTGGGGGGCTCGGGCGGGGCGGCGCCCGGCGCCCAGTAGCGGCCGGTCACGCGGCCGTCGGCCGCCACGTCCCAGGAGTAGAACGACGTGCTGCCCCCGGCGAGCTCGGACAGGTACTCGATGCCCCAGGAGCCGTCGGTGCGCGCGAGGGCCCCGGTGACCACGTAGCGCCCCACGGAGGTGATGTCGGCGCCGGCCGTCGGGGTGAGGCGCCGGAACGACCACCCGCCGTCCGTGCAGTGGTCGTAGCGGAGCTCGACGGCGCAGGCCGGCCACTCCCCCGCCGCGCAGTCGGTGAAGCGCGAGGAGAGGAAGAACGGGGCCAGGTGG